>JALVWI010000099.1 GCA_027038335.1 Campylobacterales bacterium
CGGTATAAGAAGACTTATAGTTTTCAACCTCCAAAATGATGCAGGAGAAGTTAGTAAATACTTTAAAGGAGTGCCAACTCCACTTGGTGCTATATTGTTATGGATTTATTATCTTTTGTGGTATTTTTCTATTTTGCAAAATGGCTTTATTATCCTAGCTCTCATCATTACAACAGGGTATCTTTTAAACTCAAAAGTCAAAATACCCCATCCGTAAATTACAAACTATACTATCTTGCATACCCGACAGCTCTTACTTCCCTTATAACATTTACTTTTATTTCACCGGGATATTGGACTTTGTCCTCTATCTCTTTTGCTATCTCTTTTGAGATAAGTACAGCCTCATCATCATTTACAAGTTTTGCATTGGCTATGACTCTTACCTCTCTTCCGGCATTTATAGCATAAGCTTGTTTGATACCCTCTTTTGAAGTAGCTATCTCTTCTATTTCCTGAACTCTTTTCAAAAATGCTTCTAAAACTTCTCTTCTAGCACCCGGTCTTGCAGCACTTAGAGTATCTGCAGCACAAACTGCAGCTGCTTCGACACTAGTCGGCTCTTCATGACCATGGTGAGCATATATGGCATTGATAACTATCGGATGCTCTTTGTATCTTTTACAAAGATCTGCTCCTAAGTCCACATGGCTTCCGGCAAAATCATGAGTCAAAGCTTTACCTATATCATGTAGAAGTCCGGCTCTTTTTGCAAGCTGTTCATCTCCTCCAAGTTCAGCTGCTATGATGCCTGCTAAATGAGCAACTTCCAAAGAGTGACCAAGTGCATTTTGACCATAACTTGCACGAAATTTAAGTCTGCCTATGAGTTTAACTATCTCAGGGTGTATTTTGGCAAGTCCCATATCTACAACGATATCTTGCCCCTCTTCAAGAAGACTTTGGTCAAATTCAGCTTTAACTTTTTCATATATATCTTCTATCCTTGCAGGCTGAATTCTTCCATCTTCAACTAAAAGTTCTATAACTTTAGTAGCTATGGCTCGTCTATAAAGGTTGAAACTACTTAGTATGATAGCTCCGGGAGTATCATCTATGATAACATCAACTCCTAAAAGCATTTCAAGAGTTTTGATATTTCTACCCTCTTTTCCTATGATCCTACCTTTTAGATCATCGTTTGGAAGATTTACCGTATTGATAAGTCTTTCAGCGGCATAATCACCGGCATATCTTGTAGTAGCCTGAGCTATGATAAAGTTTGATCTTTTTTTAGCCTCTTGTTTTGCTTGTTCTTCATATTTTCTTACTATGTGAGCTATATCAGCTCTGGAGTTTTCTTCAACTTTTTTAAGAACTATCTCTTTTGCCTCTTTTTCAGTAAGTCCGGCAGATCTTTCTAAAACTTGCAAAGCTTCATTTAGCTTCTTTTTATACTCTATTTTTAACTCTTCAGCCTCTTTTGCTTTTGCTTCAGCCTCTTTTTTGATAGATTTTATTTCATCTTTTTCTTTCGTGATATTTTTTAATTCATCTTTAAAAAGGTCATTTAATGCTTCATCTTTTTTCTCAAGCTGAGCCATCTTTTGTTCATACTCTTTTTTAAGCTCCTTTGCTTCCTCTTCAAATCTATTTTTAGCTTCTAGCTCTAAATCCTTAGCCTTTATATTGGCATTTCTAAGTATTATTTCTGCTTCGTGTTCGATAGCATTTGCTTTAGCTTTAGCCGCTGTTTCATATACTTCAAATTTTGAAGATTCCAGTTTTTTTTGAACTAATGCTCCTAAAACTCCTCCTACTATGATACTTGCTGCAGCGATTGATATCTCTACTATCATATTTATTTCCCCTTGTAATATAAATTTTTTTAGGAGTTATATAAAAATCAGATTGTATGTCATATTTATCAGTAGTTACATTTTTATCAAAACATTTATCAATCTGTACAAAAACAATTATCGGTTTGTATTTAAGAGTTGCAAAAAATCTATCATACATACCTTTGCCAAAACCTACTCTTTTATAGTCTCTGCCAACTCCCAAGACAGGAACTATCGCCAAATCAACTCTAACAAATTTAAAAAATGAGTTGTTCGGCTCTTTTATAGAAAATCTTTTCTCAAATAATGGCAATCTATATTTTACAATTTTAAAACTGACACCTTCCATAAACGGAACAAATATATTATAATTTTTTCTTAAAATATTTATAAATGTTACTATTTTAGGCTCAAAACCGATAGGTAAATAAACTAAAATATTTTTTGGATTATAAATGTTAATTATCTTATTTAAATGTTTTTCTATCATTTTATCTTTATAATACTTTGAAATTTTAGAACTTTTTTGTAGCTTTTTCTTACACTCATTTCTAAAAGTAGCCTTATCAACCAACATAATTTTAGACCTTTTGTATTTTTTTATATTATATTGGTATAATACCAAAATTACTTTATAATAAGGCATAAAATCGTATGAAATATTTATCTATCATCTTATTTTTTGTTAGCACAATAGTTATATCCGGCTGTGGAAATAAAGAAAAAAACAATACACAAAATCCCAATGAAAAAGCACTTAAAACTAGCTCTCAAACACAAAAACAGATTGTTACAAATATAAAACTTCATTGTGTAAACGGTAGTGATATTGTCTTGGTAAAAAAGCAAAACACCTTAAGACTAAAAAATAATAACAATAAAATCATTTTGCTAGATTTTTTTGCCACTTGGTGTCCTCCTTGTAAGGCTGAAATCCCTCATCTAGTAAATCTTCAAAAAAAATATAAAGGTAAACTAAAAATCATATCTGTTCTTTTAGAAGATAATAAACCCGATAGTGAGATCAAAAGTTTTATAGACTACAATCATATAAATTATATTGTAACAAACGGCACAAATAACTTCAAACTTTCAAACCTTCTTGGCGGTATTCAAAATATACCTTTTATGATTTTATATGATAAAAACGGTAAAGTTATCACTCATTATATAGGAATTATACCTGAAGAAATGATAGATTCTGATATAAAAAAAGCGATCAAATAATGATAAATTTTTTTAAAAAATCTCTTAAAAAAACTAGTGATGCTATAAAAAACATAGCTCCCCAAAAAAGAAATAAAATTCCAAAAGATGAACTAGAAGATATTTTACTTGAAGCAGATGTTACTTATGAAACAGTTGAAGAAATTTTACTTTATCTCCCAGCCGGCGATAATGTAAAAAGAGAAGATTTAAAAAGAATACTTCTATCATATTTTTTAGAAATCAATAAAAATGAGATAAAAGATAGTAAACCGTTTGTAGAGCTGATACTTGGTGTCAATGGAGCAGGAAAAACAACAACTATTGCAAAATTGGCAAATCTTTACAAAAAAAACGGTAAAAAAGTTATACTAGGTGCTAGTGATACTTTCAGAGCTGCTGCAGTAGAACAGCTTAAAAGATGGGCTGAAAAACTTGACATCCCTATAGTTGCCACAAAACAAGGTCATGACCCCTCAGCCGTTGCTTTTGATACTATTAAGTCTGCTGTTGCTAAAGATTATGATAATGTTCTAATTGATACTGCCGGCAGACTGCATAATCAAACCAATCTATCAAATGAGATAAAAAAAATAGTAAGAATTTGCAACAAAGCCAAAGAAGGAACACCGCACAGAAAGATACTCATCCTAGACGGTACTCAAGGTAACTCTGCAATCAATCAAGCAAAAGCTTTTAAAGAGATAGTCGGTATTGATGCTATCATCATAACAAAACTAGACGGAACTGCCAAAGGTGGAGCACTTTTTAGTATAGCAAGTGAACTTAAGCTGCCTATTTTATATATAGGTACAGGTGAAAAAGAGGATGACCTTGTCGCATTTGATGCAGACACTTTTGTAGATTCATTGCTTGATGCATTTTTTATTAGCGAGAATCATGGCTAAATCAAGATCGCTATATGAGTGCCAAGCTTGTGGATACCAGACATCAAAATGGATGGGAAAATGTCCAAACTGCGGTGCATGGGAGCAAATAGTAGAATTAAATAAAACTCAGATAGAAATACTTAAACAAACTTCTTCAAATACAACAAATTATGAATCGGCTCTACCTTTGACTAAAATTAAAGAGGAAACTATACAAAGATACTCATCAAATTCAAAAGAGTTAGACTTGGTTTTAGGCGGAGGCATAGTACCCGGTAGTCTTATACTTATCGGAGGAAGTCCGGGTGTAGGTAAGTCAACTCTTCTTTTAAAGATAGCCGGTAATCTTGCAAAAAAAGATAAAAAAGTACTATATGTCAGCGGTGAAGAGTCAAAATCGCAGATAAAACTCAGAGCAAATAGACTTGAAGTAAACCATAAAAATATCTATCTTCTAACCGAAATAAAACTCGAGAGTATATTTGTAGAATTGAACAATAACTATGATGTGCTTATAGTTGATTCTATTCAAACTATATATACTGACAAACTTACAGCAGCTCCGGGAAGTGTTTCTCAAGTAAGAGAGATAACATTTGAACTTATGAGATGGGGCAAAGAAAACAATACAGCTATCTTTATTATAGGACATATCACAAAAGAGGGTTCTATCGCAGGTCCTCGGATACTTGAACACATGGTAGATACTGTGTTGTATTTTGAAGGAGATGCTTCTAAAGAGCTTAGACTTTTAAGAAGCATAAAAAACCGTTTTGGCTCAACAAGTGAAGTAGGTATCTTTGAGATGAGTCAAAAAGGACTTGTCAGTGCAGATGATATTTCAAAAAAATTCTTCTCCAAAGAGGAGTCTCAACCCGGATCTGCCATCACAGTAGCAATGGAAGGTACTAGACCCATTATCCTTGAAGTTCAAGCACTTGTTAGTGAAAGTAATTTTCCAAATCCAAAAAGAAGTGCAACAGGATTTGAGCTAAATAGACTCAATATGCTATTGGCACTTTTAGAGAAAAAACTTGAACTTCCGCTAAATAACTATGATGTATTTATAAATATAGCCGGCGGTATCAAGATAAGTGAAACTGCTTGTGATATAGCTATCATAGCAGCCATCATAAGTAGCTTTAGAAATAGACCGCTTAGTAAAGATACTATCTTTTTAGGTGAAATTACTCTTATAGGTAATGTTAGAGAGATATTCAACTTAGACTTACGACTAAAAGAAGCTGCTATGCAAAAATTTACAAAAGCAATAGTTCCTTCAAAACCCCTACAACAAATAAATTCTATAAAATGTTATGAAGTCAAAGAAGTTTCAAAACTTATAGATTGGATGTAATTTTAATAGCTAATTTTATAATTAATTTATTTTAATTAGATATAATTTTTTAAACCAAATAAATATATAAAGGCTAAAAATGAGCAAGAAAAAAGCATGCATAGAAGCTTATCACGAAATGGAAGAGAGATATGCAATGCTAGAAATAAAATTTTTCAACAAAGATCAAAGTTCCAAGATAAATAATGCCGTTATAAATGCCATAAAAGAGCTTGAAGTATCTCCGGATATTATGATAGAACACAATAATGAAAATAGTGATGAAGGTATGTATGTCATCGAATTTCATGATGATTATGACAAAGAGTCCGGTGAATTTTTTGAGAAAATTATAAAAGATCTAGATATCAATCAATGCTCAATGGATTAGTATAGCCGCTGCCAAGATAAAATATTTTACAAAATATACGATATAGTATATAACTAATCAAATCAAAGGAAATTTAATGGCTGATGAAGAGAAAAAAGAAGAAACTAAAGAAAAAAAATCCGGTTCAAATCTTGTACTTATCATTATCATAATACTTTTGGTGTTGATTTTAATAGGCGGTGGTGCAGCAGCATATTTTTTACTTAGTGATAATGAAAATGTACAACAACCGAATATGCCTCAGAAGCCTCAACAACAAACACAAATGAAAAAAACAAATGTAGCTAGAAGTTCTGATCTTACTGAAATAGGACCTATTTATCCACTTGATCAATTTATAGTAAATTTACTTAGCCAAGGAGGTTCAAGGTTTTTAAAAACTAAAATGGATCTTGAACTAAGTAGCCAAGAGTTGACTACTGAACTTGACAAGAAGAAACCTCTCATAAGAGATATAGTTATACGAACACTTTCTTCAAAAACATTTCAAGAAGTAAGCACAAACCGCGGGAAAGAAAAACTTAAAGATGAATTAGTTGATAAGATAAATGCAGTACTTGCTGACGGTAGGGTAAAAAATATTTTCTTTACAGAGTTTGTTGTACAGTAATATATGATAGGTATTGATTTAGTAAAAATAAAAAGATTTGAAACTTTTTATAGAAAATTTGAAGAAAAAGCACTTTTTAGGTATCTTTGCAAAGAAGAGATAGAGTTATCAAAAAAACGACTTGAAACACTTAGCGGTTTTTATGCTGCAAAAGAAGCTATTTCAAAAGCTTTAGGGTGCGGCATAGGAAAAGAGCTTGGTTTTCATGATATTGTATTGCATAAAACAGAAAAAAATGCACCCTATTTTACTCTTCCTAAAAAAATTATAGAAAAATATCACATCATAGATCTATCTTTATCCATTACCCATGAAAAAGAGTATGCAATAGCCGTTGCCTTTATAAAAACTAATAAACAAAATATCCTTTCACATTAGGAGCAAGTTATGAATGAATATGATAAAAAAATGATAGAAGCTTTTATACAAAAGCCTGAAAAAACTGAATGGTATATAAATGCATTTAGCAAGTTTAATGTAAACGGTATAGATAAAATTGCATGGGTATGGAGCTGGTGGGCTTTCGGAGGTAGTGTTTTTTATCTTCTTTATAGAAAAGCTTATCTAGGAGCTTTAGTATTTTTTATAGCATATTTAGCTTCTTCTGTAATTCCTTTTGGAACCATATTGATATGGATTTTACAAGGTGGTTTTAGTGTATATTTCATATATCTAAAATACAAAAGCTTAAAAAATGAGATCGAAAGTAAAGTTGTAGATGAAAATGAACGCATCGAAACTATGAAACAACTTGGAGGTTATAATAATTGGGCTATATGGGTTGGAGTTATTATAAATATTTTACCGTTTATTATAATTTTATCATATTTTGGTGTTTTTTTATCAATTTTAAGCCCTAATCAATCTTTCTAAAGATTATGCACTTAAACCTCTCTCCCATAAAAGAGGGATCAATAAGCACCTTTGCTTTATTTAACTCTTTTAGATAAGTTTTGTTATCGGTATTATTTTTTAAAATTTCAAAAAGTTCAAGTATGCCAAACTCTACCATAGCTTTCATTTGAGTCATATAATCTTCCAACACAATATCATTTTTTTTAAATTCATTGATAAGTTGTCCAAAAAAAACATCATAAGTTATATCACTATTTTTATAAAGTAAATTTATATTTACCCCATCATCTTGTAACTTTTCATCTTTTGCAAAATGTGTCAATGAAAAAAAGGGGTAAACTTTATGCTTATGATATACTCTTAGAGAATATTCTCCTCGATGCTCCATCTCACCATAATCAAAACTAACAAACTCAAATGTTTTTATATGTTTTGATAGTTCTGATGCAAAATCATCATATCCCAATGCAATTTCACCTTTTTTTATACCATATCTACTAACTTTTTGCTTTATCTCATCACTTATATCATCAAAATAAAAGTTATCATCTTTTACATAAAGCATTTTATTATCTTTAACAACTTCACATTTAAAAGCATCAAAAATTTCATTGGAAATGATAAAAGCATTTTCCAATTTTATTTCATCAAAACTTGAAAAATATCTCAAAGATATCTCATCTCCGAAAGATTGCTTCATATATTTTTTTTGTGCTAAAAGTATATTTTTTTGAGGTTCAAGTATAGCAAAACTTAATGTTTTCAAAAGTTTTGGTTCTAGTGTATAGATAAATTGTATAATATCAGCTAAGAGATAGCCTTGATGAGCACCAATCTCTAAAATGGTAGAATTTGATGGCAGAAATCCATCTTTAACAATCTTTATAATCCTCTTTGCAATAGCTCCTCCAAAAAACGGTGAAGTGCTAACAGCAGTATAAAAATCCCCTTTTTTTCCTATCTCTTTAAATTTGGTATAATAACCATCTTCCCCATAAAGCCACTCTTGCATATAAGTGGAAAATCTCACCATCTCTCCTCATGCTCATATAGTTTAAAAAGTTCGATATCCAAATCATTTTGATATATCTTCTCATCCAAAATAGTACCATTTAGAGAGTTTTGCATAGTTTGCACATCAAAGATAGTCTTTTCTCCACCGGCATAAAGATCCTTTGTAGTCTTTAAAAGCGAAGAGTATAGTTTATCCTCCTCCTTAGCCAAATCTATCTTTTTTCTGTACAGTACTATCTTTTTAATTATTGCTTTGTAAAGTTCTTTTTCACTATTTTTTTTATCTATCATTTCAAGTTTTGATTTTAGATATTTTAACTTTTGAAGTTCTATATTTTTACCTCTATTTATATCAAAAAGTGGCATAGAGATAGTAATACCATAATTTTTATAGCTATTATTGCGAGTAGTGATATACTTGGTTCTGTTGTGATTGTAACTACCAAAGAGTGAAATTTTTGGAAAATAATTTGATATAGTCATTTTTTTAAGATAATTTTGTTGTTTTATATCTGCTTTAGCATTTTTTACAACTAAGTCATTTTTGATATAAGATTGTAAATTTATAAGCTTTAAATGAGGTAAATTAACCGTTTTATAATCAAGAGAACTAAGAGTATGAAAAGTTTTTAAAAGATCTGCTTTGGCACTTTTCATATCTAAAAGTGCTATCTCAAGTCTATTTTTACTAAGTACGGCATTGTCTAAAAAACTGCTATCTAGCACACCGCTTAAATACTGCTCTTTTTTTCTTTTTATATCAATATCTGCATTTTTTATAAGAAGTTTCTGTTTTTTTATCTTTAAGTCTATATTTTTAAGAGATAAAAGTGTTGTAAAGGCACTATTTAAAAGTGATTTTTCCTTTAATGATGTAGTAAGTTTTAAAAACTCTCTGTTGGCTTTTGCATATTTTATAGCATAATATATCCCACCGCTTCTAAAAATAGGCTGATTTAAAGATATATTAAAAGTATCTGTAGTTTGAGATGGGATTGCCATGTCACTTTTAGAGTGAGTATATGATAAATTGATAGGATTTATCCAGTCAAACTTAAGCATATCACTACTTTTTTTATTTTGTTCTTTCTCATTTTTTAGTATATCTTTTTTGGTTTTAGATAAAATACCGGCAGCATTTGCTACTGAAAAAATTATCAAACAATTAAGAAATACTCTTAAAAACACTATGCAACCTTTCAAAACCTTTATCTATCTCATTTTTTGTGATAGTAAGCGGAGGTAAAAATCTCAAAGTATTTCTACCTGCTTTTAAAACTAAAACTCTATTTTTACTAGCTTTGGTTATAATTTTAGAGAGGTTTTCCTCACTATTTATCCTAAGCCCTCTCATCAAACCAAGCCCTACTGCTTCATTTACGATATGTTTATATTGTAGAGCAAATTCGTTTAATTTATCACTAAAATATAGCATAATTTCATCAAGTCTTCCATTTAGTTTTTCTCCTTCAAGAAGTTCAAGTACTGTACATCCGGCAATACTTGATAAATAATTTCCACCAAATGTACTTCCATGATCTCCCGGGGAAAATATATCTTTTAGTCTTGTCATAACAGCACCCACAGGCACTCCCCCGCCAAGCCCTTTTGCTACTGTTATGATATCAGGCTCTATTTCATAAAGATTGGATGCAAAAAGTTCACCTGTTCTATAGATACCGGTTTGAACCTCATCTACTATCAAAAGTATATCTCTTTTTTTGAGTTCTTTTTCAAGTATTTTCACCTTTTGCTTATCTTGAGGCTCTACCCCACCCTCTCCTTGAATGAGCTCTATCATAACAGCAACAGTTTTACTATCACAAAGGCTTAAAACTTCATCTATATCTTCTGCATAGACAAAACCGTCCGGAAACGGTCCAAAAAAGTTGTGCATTTTCTCTTGACCGGTAGCTTTTAGTGAAGTTATCGTTCTTCCATGAAAAGAGTTTTTTAAAGTAATTATCTTATATCTTTTTGGCTCACCGTCAACTTCTCCATACTTTCTTGCTATCTTTATAGCTCCTTCATTTGCTTCAGCTCCACTGTTTGCAAAAAAAACTCTCATATCATAGCCGCTAAGATCAACCAACTTTTTTGCAAGTTTTGTTTGAGGCTCTATGAGAAAAAGATTGGATATATGGATTATATTTTGTGCTTGTTTACATAAAGCATTTGCAAGTATTTCATTACCATGACCGACACTAACTACTCCTATACCGCTTGTAAAGTCGATATAGTCATTACCGTCTTTATCATATAAAGTAGCATTTTTACCTGATACAAAGTCGGTATAATTTCGTTTATAGGTATGTAGTACATATTCTTTATCTATTTTTTCTAATGTATCATTCATTTCATCATTCCTTTATAAATTTTCATTATCCTCTGTACCAAATATCCTATCTCCAGCATCTCCAAGTCCGGGAACTATATAGCCTTTATCATTTAGTTTTTCATCAAGTGCCGCTGCAAATATTTTAATATCGGGATATTTATCATTTATAGCTTTTATACCTTCTGGTGCAGCCACTAAACAAACAAAAGTAATATTTTTTACACCTTTACTTACTAAAAAGTCGATAGCATTGAGTGCTGACCCACCGGTAGCAAGCATAGGATCTATCAGCAAAACCTCATTTTTAAGTGCTTGCATGGGTATCTTGTCATAGTAACTTCTTGGCTTCAAAGTTACCTCATCTCTATCCATACCTAAAAATCCTACTTTAGAATTTGGCATAAGCTTCATAAATGGATCTAGTAGCCCCAATCCTGCTCTTAATATAGTTACTAAAATAGGGTGAGATTTTAGCTTTTTTGCTTTTGTATTAGCAACAGGAGTTTTTACAACTGTTTCTTTAAGTTGTAACTCTTTTGTAACCTCATATACCATAAGCATACCTATCTCATCAAGAAGCATTTTAAACTCGGGCATACTCCTCTTTTCATCTCTTAGGAGTGACATTTTGTGGTCAATTAAAGGGTGATTTAATACAACTGCATTCATTTTTTTATTCTCCAAAAAAATTTATTTATTATTGCTAAAAATCGTTTACATATTGATAAAAATCTAGTACAATCATTAAATTAGTTTTTTTAAAAGGAGTTTATTTGAAACCGACAGATTATAACTTTAGACTTAAAGATTCAGTCATAGGTTTGCAATTTTTATTTGTTGCATTTGGTGCATTAGTTCTTGTTCCTATCCTTACCGGACTTGACAGTAATGTCGCTCTTTTTACTGCAGGTCTTGGAACACTTATCTTCCAGATAATAAATAGAAAAAATGTACCTCCTATATTTTTGGCATCCTCTTTCGCTTTTATCGCTCCTATCATATATGGTGTACAAAAGTGGGGCATACCGGGCACTTTAAGCGGACTTGCTGCAGCAGGCTTGGTGTATGTAGCTCTTAGTTTTGCCATCAGGATAAAAGGAAGTGCTTTTTTACACAAACTTTTACCTCCTGTAGTTACAGGTCCGGTTATCATGACCATAGGACTTATTTTAGCTCCGGTTGCCGTACATATGGCAAGTGGTCAAACAGGTGATGGAAAAATGCAACTTGTTCCTTTTGATACAGCTATCATAATATCAATGATTTCACTTGTAGCAACAATATTAGCTACTCTTCTAGGTAAAGGGGTTATTAGACTTCTTCCTATACTTATAGGGGTTGTTGTCGGATATATTACTGCTTTACTTTTTGGTATAGTTGATTTTACTTCATTATCAAAAGCACCATTTTTTGCTGTACCAAACTTTGTTTTTCCAAAGCTTAACTGGGAAGCTATCATTTATATCTTACCTATTGCAATAGCTCCGGCAGTAGAACATGTAGGAGATATTTTAGCTATCTCAAATGTAACAAAAGAGGATTATCTCAAAAATCCGGGACTTGAAAATACACTTTTAGGAGATGGACTAGCAACAAGTGCAGCTTCACTTCTAGGAGGTCCTCCAAATACAACATACTCTGAAGTAACAGGAGCGGTTACAGTAACAAAAGCGTACAACCCTGCCATCATGACATGGGCGGCTATATTTGCTATCATATTAGCTTTTTTTGGAAAATTGGGCGGTTTTTTGCAAACTATTCCCGTTCCTGTAATGGGTGGGATACTTTTACTTCTTTTTGGTATTATAGCTTCAGTAGGTATGGCAACTTTGGCAAATTCAAAAACTGACTTAAGCTGTCCAAGAAATATGATCATTCTCTCTTTGATACTTGTTTTTGCCATAGGTGGAATGAGCTTTAACTTTGGTGGAGTGAGTTTTAGCGGTATAGGCTTGGGTGCAATAGTTGGAATAATACTAAACCTAATATTACCACAACCAAGAAAGGATGAAAGTATCAGTGAAGAGTTTTTAGATATATAACTTTTACAAGCAAAATGGGTGAAATTGATCTTTTTCTTTTTCACCCTGATTTTATCAAAACTTTTGTAAAATATATATATGGGTATCTCTCATAATAGATAATACCCACAATGGGCTTTGCAGATGTAAGATTGTGCAAGAGATTTATGAGTCTTAGCCGTAGCTAAGATGATTAAATATCTTGTGCAAGATTGCGTCTGCAAAGTCCACCCTTTGGGCATCATCAGCTTTTATCTATACTTCGTTACATCTTTTCAACTTAGCTACGGCTAAGCCTTCAAAGATGTGC
>JALVWI010000100.1 GCA_027038335.1 Campylobacterales bacterium
GTTTTTTTCATCCAAGGAACATGGGCATAATTAAATATAGCAAATCTATCCGGATTTAAACTGATAGCTTTTTCGAGTGTTTCTTGAAAAGTTTCGAGTGTTTGATACGGTAATCCGTATATTAAGTCCATATTTATAGAATTTATATCGGCTTTTCTTGCCATTTTTACTGTATTTTGCGTAATTTCATACGGTTGTATCCTGTGAATTGCCTCTTGAACTTTTGCATCAAAGTCTTGTACTCCAAAACTTATCCTATTAAATCCACCCTCTATCAGCACATCAAGTTGGGCTTGAGTTAAATATCTTGGATCTATTTCACAGCTTATTTCAGCGTTGCTGCTAAAATTTTTAAATTTACTTTTTATCAGTTTTATAATTTTTTCAAGTTGTTTATCATCAAAAAAAGTAGGAGTACCGCCGCCAAAGTGCATTTGTATAACTTCTCTTTTTGTATCAAGGTACTTTTCTAGCAAATCAAGCTCTTTTTCAAGATAAGAGATATACCTCTCTTTTTTATCCTCTTTTGAAGTATATACTACATTGCATCCGCAAAAATAACAAGCAGACCTACAAAAAGGTAAATGAAAATAAAGCGATAAAGGTCTGTTTTTATCTTGGTTTTTAAGTTCATTGATGTAAGCTTCTTCATCAAAGCTTTCATTAAATTCCGGAGCGGTAGGATAACTGGTATATCTTGGTCCCGGTTTAGAGTATTTTGAAAATTTGGTAAAATTAATGTTGTTCATACCATTTCCTCTTGGTTTATTCCAGATAAATATCTGTCTAAATTTAAAAAAAGATTTGGATACTTTTTCTTTATATCTTTTACAACTTTATCTATATCTATGTTAAATGATTTTTTATCTTTTGAATTTTTAAGTTGCTTTTTAACTTCATCCATAGCTACCACCCAAACATCTTGAAAATCAATAGGAACATTTTGCCAAATACTTTTTTCAAGTTTTAAGTTAAAATTTTCCTCTTGAGCAGATCTTAAGGCATTTATGACATATAAAAGTGTATCAAGTGAAAGCATAGTATGTATCTTTCCGTCTTGATCTATAACAAACCAAGGCTCTTTATCATTCCAATTACCGCTTTTTAAAGTCAAAAGTTTTTTACTTGAATCATTTGTATCTTCAAGATTTAGTATAGTTTTTTCCTCTTTTTCATCCAAACCCATCTTTTTTGAGAGTAAGTTTATCTTATCTAATGCATTTTGTATCTTTTTTTCTATCATTTTAACCCCTGTGAGTATCTAACCATACTATTATACCCTTTTGTGCATGAAGTCTGTTTTCAGCTTCTTCAAATACAACACTTTGTGAACTTTCAAGTACTTCTTCGCTTACTTCTTGACCCCTGTAAGCAGGAAGACAGTGTAAAAATATAGCATCGCTTTTTGCCAATCTCATCATATCAGTATCTACTTGAAAACCTTTAAAATCCAACTCTCTTTGTTTTTTTTCATCCTCTTGCCCCATTGAAGCCCAAGTATCAGTCGTTACTACATCAGCATCTTTTGCAGCTTGTTTTGGATCATTTAAGATATTTATCTTTGCACCGCTTATTTTTGCATTTTCCAAAGCGGTACCTAGTATATCTTCATCTACTTCGTATCCTTTTGGTGTTGCGATAGATAATTCAAATCCCATTTTAGATGCAAGCATAAGCCAAGAGTGTGCCATATTGTTTCCATCGCCGATATAAGCAACTTTAGGGTTATCAATCTTGCCACATTCGATCATAGTCATATAATCAGCCATCAACTGAACAGGATGAAACTCATCTGTTAAGCCATTTATGACAGGAACACGAGAGTAAGAGGCAAACTCCTCTATGTCACTTTGCTTGAAAGTTCTTATCATCACCATATCAACCATACGGCTTATCACTCTAGCAGTATCTTTTATGGGTTCACCTCGTCCTAACTGAGTATCTCTAGAGCTTAAAAAAAGTGCATGACCTCCAAGCTGAGTCATACCTACTTCAAAACTTACTCTTGTTCTAGTGCTACTTTTTTCAAATATCATAGCAAGACTTTTATCTTTCATTTTTTGGCTTGATATTCCATTTCCAATCTCTTTTTTTAAGTCAAAAGCAATATCTAGTATATTTTCCAATTCTTCTTTGCTAAAATCATTAAGTGTTAAAAAGTGTCTCATTTGTTATCCTTTTAAAAAGAGAATATAATATCTAAAAAAATATAAAAATATCTTGATAAAAAATTTTACTTTTATCAATTTTAAGTTTTATGTGCTATAATTCGAGGAAATTAAGAAAAAGGATGATAAAATGCAAAGACCGACACCTATAGATGAAGAAATTGTCCTTGACAATACAAAATATATAGAAAGTTCGACAGACTTAAAAGGTATCATTACCGACTGTAATGACTACTTTGCAGAGATTTCAAGATATTCAAAAGAGGAGCTTATAGGTCAACCTCATAGTATAGTAAGACATCCTGATATGCCGAAAATTGCATTTAAAATACTTTGGGACAGGCTAAAAGCAGGTCAAAATATCAACCTTGCTGTTAAAAACTTGGCAAAAGATGGAAGATATTATTGGGTATTTACTCATTTTGACTTTAAAAAAGATATCAATACCGGAGAAGTTATCGGCTATGTTGCATATAGAAAAACGATTTCTAAAAAAGTAACCGATATACTTTTACCTATATATAGAAAATTGGTTGAAATAGAAAAAACCGAAGGCTTGGAAGGCTCCGGTAAATACCTTCAAAATCTACTTAAAGAGCATGATTTGACTATAGATACTTTATTGGATGAGATATATAAATTATATTGATTTACTTTTTAAAATTGAGTTAAAGAGCAGAAAAAGATAATTTTCTGCTCTAATTTTTAAACTTTTAGTTTCCTAGCCGCTTCTTTAGCATGATAAGTTATGATGATATCCGCTCCTGCTCTTTTAAAACCTATAAGTGTTTCTAGCATCACTTTGTCATAATCAATAAGACCCATTTTGCCTGCCATTTTTAGCATAGAGTACTCACCGCTTACATTATAAACTGCTAACGGCAAAAGCGTCCTCTCTCTTATGTCCCTTATGAT
>JALVWI010000101.1 GCA_027038335.1 Campylobacterales bacterium
TACAATCCGGTTATAAACGGAGCTATTATCATTTCTACGGCTGTTATGTATCTAAGGCTTATAGTAGTTGCTTTGATTTTCAATGTCAATACAGCAAAAGAGATTGCTTTACCTTTCGTAACATTTAGTATAATAGGTATAGCCATATCGCTATTTTATCTTTATGCTAAAAAAAGAAGAGATGTAACACATGAGTTTGTTGATAGCAATCCGTTAGAGCTAAGGACAGCATTTGTGTTTGCTCTGCTTTTTATAGTTATGATGGCATTAACTAAATATATCACAAATGAGTTTGGCTCTTTAGGACTTCAAATATTTTCATTTGTTGCCGGTTTTACTGATATAGACCCTTTTATACTCTCACTTTTGACAGGAAAATATGCTATAACTAGTCATGAAGTATTTAATGCCATACTAATTGCGGCAGGAAGTAACAATCTTTTAAAAGCGGCTTATGCATTATGGTTTGGAGGATGGAGAAATACCCACAAGGCAGCCTTGTGGGTATCATTGCTCGGGATCGGAACTATTTTATGGAGTTTTATTTGAGAATGAATACTTAGGAGGATTTTATGAAAAAAGATGATACAACTTTACCATGGGAGCATCCAAAACTAAAAGATGAAGACCCAAAAGCTTTAGAACTTATCAAAAAGATAATGAACAATCCAAGCTACAAGCTTGCTGAGGAAGATGAGGATTTTATTTATAGTGATGATGCAAGAGCTGTAAGGCTTGAGCTTGATTATTTAAAATCTGATATGAAGATGAGGGAGTATGGTATAGAGCATACCATAGTTGTTTTTGGAAGTGCTAGGATAGTGGAGAGAAAAACTGCTCTTAAAAGGCTCTCTGATATTCAAAAAAGTGTGGAAAAAAATCCTGAAGATAGAGATCTCTTAAGAGAATTGTATGTAGCAGAGAGAATGGTGGGCAAAAGTATCTACTATGAGGATGCTAGAAAATTTGGACAGCTTGTAGGAAAAAGCGGAAAAGGAGTAGATGACTGTAAAGTAACTCTGATGACAGGAGGAGGTCCCGGTATCATGGAAGCGGCAAATAGAGGGGCTTATGATGTGGGAGCAAAAACTATAGGTCTCAATATAAAACTTCCTCATGAACAGTATCCAAATCCTTACATCACACCTGAACTTTGTTTTCAATTTCACTACTTTGCTATAAGAAAGATGCATTTTTTGCAAAAAGCAAAAGCTCTCGTGGTTTATCCGGGAGGTTTTGGAACATTTGATGAGCTTTTTGAAACATTGACACTTATTCAAACCGGTAAGACTGATAGTATCCCTGTGGTTTTGGTAGGTAAAAGTTATTGGGAAAAGGCTATAGACTTTGACTTTTTAAAAGATGAGGGTGTCATAGCTCCAAATGATACGGATATATTTAAGTTTGCCGACAATGCAGTTGAAGCTTGGGAATACATACTTTCATGGTATAAACAAAAAGGCAATCCTCTTTTTTAAAATGGTAGTTTTATATGTTACGATATTACTACTTTTAGTGCTATTGATATACTCTTTTGTAAAAATCAATAAGCTTAAAAAAAGTATAATTCAAAAAGATATGCTACTTATCCGTCAAGCAAAATTAGCTTCCATAGGTGAAATGCTAGAACATATAGCTCACCAATGGAAGCAACCTTTAGCACAGATAAATTCTATAGTTTTAAATATAGAAACAAATTTTGAAGATGGCAAACTTGATAGAAAAACTTTGGAAGAGGAGTTAAATCAGATAGAAAATTTGACTCTTTTTATGTCTCAAACGATAGAGAGTTTTAGAAATTATCTCCATCCTGATAAAGAAAAAACTATTTTTACGGTAAAAGAGGTGATAGATGAAACACTTTTGCTTATAAATCCACTTTTAAAGCATAAAAAAATAAAATGTATCGTGGATATAAAAGATAATACAAATATAAAAGGTTATAAAAAAGAGTTTGTTCAAACTCTACTTGTACTTTTAAATAATGCCAAAGATGCACTTCTTGAAAATAGCATAAAAAATCCCTTTATCAAGATAAGTGCAAAGAAGATCGGTACAAAGAGTTTTATATCTGTTATAGATAACGGTGGAGGGATAGATGAAAAGATTATAGATAAGATATTTGACCCTTATTTTACTACAAAAGAGCAAAGCAAGGGTACGGGGCATGGGCTCTCTATGGCAAAAATGATCATAGAAGAGAGTTTTAAAGGAAAAATAAGAGCTTTTAATAGTAATGACGGAGCTTGTTTCGAGATAGAGATATGACACTTTTATATGCAGAAGATGAAGAGATAACAAGAATTAATTATGCCAAATATATGGCAAGATTTTTTGATGAAGTTTATGAGGCAAGTGACGGAAAAGAGGCTTTAGAGATTTATGAAGATAAAAAGCCCGATGTTTTGCTGCTCGATATAGATATGCCTTGTATTGACGGTTTGGAAGTTGCTAGTAGGATTAGAAAAAAAGATAAAAAGTGTCGTATGATAATGCTAACAGCCATAAAAGATGTGGATAAACTTATCTTTGCAGCTGAACTAAATCTTACAAAATATTTGCCCAAACCTATAAATAGAAAAGAGCTTAAAAGTGCTTTATCTTTAGCAAAAGAGCAGCTTATAAATGAAGAAGGGGCTCAAAAAAAGGTCATTATACAAGGTACTCTTGAATGGGATAAGCAAAATTGTGAACTTTTTGAAAACCGTCAAAGAGTAAAATTGACAAAATTTGAAACAAAATTTTTTGAACTTTTGACAAGAAGAGCAGGTCATATTTATACTCAAGAAGAGATCATAACTTTTGTATGGGGTGAAGATGCATTGTTGGATTATAATCCTTCAAGACTGAAAGATTTGGTTAAAAGAGTGAGAAAAAAACTCAATCATAATTGTATAGAAAATATTTATTCTCAAGGATATAAAATCATCATATCCTAAAGCATCCCCATTTGAAGTTTTGCTTCATCACTCATCTTGCTAGGATCCCAAGGCGGATCAAAAACAAGCTCAACCTCCAAAGACTCTATAGAGTTATCCTCTATACGGTTTGGTATGGTTCTAACAAGATCTA
>JALVWI010000102.1 GCA_027038335.1 Campylobacterales bacterium
AGAAAAGTTTTTACTCTAACTCTTCTAAAAACACTTAAAAAATTTACTGAAAAAACAAAAACACATATAGATGATAAAATTTTTTCTATCATAAAAGGACCACTGAAGTTTTCATTTGTAGTGGCAGGATTTTACTTTTTTGCTATTATCTTAAAAGTTGATAATGCTTTAGTCTATCATATCATTAAAACTTTGATAACTTTCATCATCTTTTGGATGCTCTATGAGTTGGTTATCGTTTTTGACTCCTATATTTACTCATTTTCCAAAAAATTCGGTAAAGAGCTTTATAAAGAGATAGGTAACTTTTTTATAAAAACTATCAAGATATTTATAGTCGCAGTAGGACTTGTAGCCATACTTCAAGACTGGGGGATAAATGTCAGTGCTTTTATAGCATCTCTTGGCATCGGCGGCTTGGCATTTGCTTTGGCAGCTAAAGATACCGCAGCCAATCTTTTTGGAGGATTAACTATACTAGCTGATCAATCTTTGAAGATAGGTGACTGGATAAAAGTAGGAAGTGTTGAGGGAACGGTAGAAGATATAGGACTTAGAACTACCAAGATAAGAACATTTGAAAAGAGTCTTATAGTTATGCCTAACCAAACCATAGCCAATTCACCCATAGAAAACTTTTCAAGAAGAGGTCAAAGAAGGATAAAGCTCCGTATAGGACTTACTTATGATACTCCTAGGGAGAGTATCCAAAATATCGTAAAAGATATTACAAACTTACTTCACACTCATCCTCATATTGCTCAAGACCAAACTATACTTGTTAGATTTGATGAGTTTGGAGATAGTGCACTAGGAGTATTTGTATATGCTTTTGTAAATAGTGCGGTATGGGCAAAATATCTTGAAGTAAAAGAGGATATTTACCTAAAAATTATGCAAATAGTAGAGGGTAACGGTAGCTCTTTTGCATTTCCAAGTCAATCAATATATATAGAAAAAATCAACAAAGAAGAAAAATAAATGAAAACAATAGCACTCATAGGCAAACCAAATGTCGGCAAAAGTTCACTTTTCAATAGACTAGTCGGTCAAAGGATAGCCATCACTTCAGATATAAGCGGAACTACAAGAGATATAAAAAAAGTAGAATTTTCTCTTGATGACAAAAAGGCACTACTTGTAGATACCGGCGGTCTTGATGATAGTAATGAAATGTTTGAAGTAGTCAAACAAAAGTCACTCAAAAGTGCAAAAGAGGCTGATATAGTCCTTTTTATGGTTGATGGGAAAATGTTGCCTAGCGATGAAGATAAGAGAATATTTTATGAGATACTAAAGCTTGGCAAAGAGACAGCCTTAGTTATAAATAAGATAGATAACGACAAAATGAATGAAATAGTATGGGAGTATCAAAGCTTTGGAGCAAAAGATATATTTCCCATTTCAGTCTCTCACAATCGTGGAATTACTCCACTTTTAAATTGGCTACACAAAAGACTTCCTAATGAGGAAATTTTAGAAATAAGTGAAGATGATGATATAAGTTTGGAGGATTTTTTAGAAGAAGCTCAAGAGAGTGAAAACTCTATAGAAGAAAAACTCTCAAATGATTCAAATGAGATAAAAGTTGCCATTGTCGGAAGGGTAAATGTGGGTAAAAGCTCACTTTTAAACTCTCTTATAGGAGAAGATAGAGCTGTTGTTAGCTCCATTGCCGGCACTACCATAGACCCCGTTGATGAAATACTTCCATATAAAGATAAATTCATCACTTTTGTAGATACAGCAGGTATCAGAAAAAGAGGAAAGATAGAGGGTATCGAAAGATATGCGCTAAATCGAACTCAAAAGATGCTTGAAAATGCTGACATAGCTCTTATAGTTTTAGACGCTAGTGAAGAGTTTAAAGAGCTTGATGAGAGGATAGCAAGTTTAGTGGATAAATTTTCTTTAGGCTCAATTATCATACTAAACAAATGGGATAAAGCACGAGATGAGTATAAAAAAGTAGTTGAAGATGTAAGATATAGGTTTAAATTTTTGGGATACTCACCTATCATCACCGTTTCAGCTCTTTCAAAAAAGAGAGTTCATAAGATAAATGATATGATACTAAAAGTATATGAAAATTACTCGAGAAGGATACCGACCGGTAAATTAAATGAACTTATAAAGTTTGCAAACTCAAGACACCACTTACCAAGCGATATGGGCAAGATTGTAAAGATATATTTTGCTACCCAGTTTGATATAAGACCGCCTAAGATAGCTCTTGTGATGAATAGACCAAAATCTTTGCATTTTAGCTATAAAAGATACCTTGTAAATACCATCAGAGAACATTTTGACTTTGAAGGCTCACCTATCTTGATATACCCAAGAAAAAGAGGTGAAAAAGATGAGGAAAATATAGAGGAATAATTTTGAAAGAAAAAACTGTAGTCATTTTAAGTGGAGGAATGGATAGCACTACCGTAGCATACAAAGCAAAAAACGCAGGCTTTGATATAGTTGCACTACATTTCAACTATGGGCAAAGAACTCAAAATAAAGAGCTACAAAGTTTTTATGCCATTTGTGATGATTTGAATATACAAAACAGATATGTTATAGATTTGGACTTTTTTAAACAAATCGGCTCAGCCTTAGTAGATAAAAATATGAAGATACCAACAAATGGCTTAGAAGAAGGCATACCCGCAACTTATGTACCTTTTAGAAACGGTATATTTTTGTCCATTGCTACTGCCATAGCAGAGAAAGAGGGTGCTAAAAGCCTTATGATAGGTGTGGTTGAAGAGGATAGTAGCGGATATCCAGACTGTAGAGAAAATTTTATAAAAAGTATGCAAGAAGCTATCAATCTAGGAACAAAAGATGATACACACATACAAATCATCACACCATTGATACACTTAAAAAAAGAGGATATTGTAAAAGAAGCCATAAAAGAGGGTGTAAAATTAGAGCTTACTTGGAGTTGCTATCAAAATGAAGATAAAGCCTGCGGAGTATGCGATAGCTGCCGACTAAGACTAAAAGGATTTGAAAAAGCCGGCTTGATTGATCCTATAAATTATAAAAGATAAGCTGCAAAAAA
>JALVWI010000103.1 GCA_027038335.1 Campylobacterales bacterium
ACATTGATAAGTTCTTTGTGTTTTCTTTTTAAAGCATCTTCTTCTTCAACGGCAGACATAAATTGTTGAAAACCCTTGATTTGATTTGGAGTCTCTTTTTGTAAAAAGCCTATAAGTTTTTTTACATCTCTTAATTTTTCAGTATATACACCCATTTTCTCTCCTTAAATATCTTTTAATGTAATTATAACTTATTTTTTATTTACTATTGTGTTACTTTATTAACGAATTAAAATTTGATATATTGTAGAATATAGAAAGAGTTAGGTGATAGAGTAAAGCCTTATAAAATTAAAAGTAGCCTTATTTTATAATCTCAAGTTATTAACAAAGCAATTCGTTTTCAACGATATTTAGTATTTTTTCTGCGATTTCATCTGCTTGCAAGTTGCTTCTTATACCATATAAATCATCTTCACTATCTATAAAATCTTCTATAAATGTAGCATTTTCTATTTTATTTTTTAAAAGTTTAAACTTCTCTTCACCTATAGCATTTTGTAATCTTTCAGTTATATACAAAAGATAATTATATTCATTTGGATCAAAAACATCATCCTCTTCCATATCTTCATCATTATAGTTTTCATCTACATTCAAAAGATCAAATATACTCTCAACCAACTCTTTATCTTCAATCTTTTGAAAAAGCTTAGGATAAGTTTCACTCAAGCTCATAAATTACCTCCGAAAATAATTTTATAAGCATTATTATACCATTTTAATGAATATATTTTAACACTAAGTATAAAGTTGGATAATAGCTATAGTATTATTGCTATTCATATAAAAAAATAATTATTTTTTTATAGCCTCATAATATTTTTTCCATTTATTTCTAAAAGCTTTATTTTTTCCTTGTTTGTCATTTTCAAACCAAATATCTACCCAAGGTAGAATTCTAGTTTCATATATTTGTATAGCTTTTTTCTTATTGCCATGATCTTTATACACCCATGCAATAGTATCTAATAAACTTATATCATCATAGCCTGATTTATTTATAGAATTTTCTAACCATTTTAGATAAAATTTATAATTTTTAGTATATTTTTTTGTTTCATGCATATGCCATAGATAACTATTGACTTGATTCATTCTATCTTTTATCTTATCTACATAAACCGTACCTTTACCGTTATTTGCCAATGAAGTACCTATGGCAGTACTTAAAACACTACCAAAAAAACCTGCATTTAATTGGCTTGATAAAGCAATGCAGAATAATATAGTCAAACTTATTTTTCTCATACAAATCTCCTATTATTTTTTGTCAAGTTTATTAAATACTTTTTTAAATATTTTTATGATTAGAAAGGCTTACAAATCGCACTCATGTATGTATGGTATTATTTTATCAAGTCTTTAAATTTAGGATTTTTAACAATATCTTGTATTAACTTTTGTACAGCCGGAACAAAAGATCTTTGCATCTCACTACAAGCAGAGTATGCTGTAAAACTTGATTCGTAGCTATATTTTGATTTGACTGTATATTTTGTACCGTTAGAAGATTTTAAAGTTACTGTAAATTCCCAATATGCATTACCCAACATAGTACTACCATAAACTTTGTCTATATTGGCACTAATTTTAATATTAGATTTTGGATTATACAATCCAGCAATAACCAACTCTTTTTTGAAAGCATCTTCAATATAAGAAGCAAATGTTTTTCCATTGGCAATACCAACAGGATAAGCTAATCTACACATTACTTTTGATTCATTTCTTCCTGAATCTGTAAAATTTATTACATCGATTCCCTTATTATCTTTTGTAAAACTTTTCAATAGCACTATATTATCAGTTGATGGCGCATATTCTGGAACTTTATTGGCACAGCCTACAAATAATACCGATACAAAAACCACCATTATAATAAATATAATTTTTTTCATATTAATCCTTTAATTAAACATAACTATAAATAATATTATATCATTTATTATATAAATGTTTTATAAACCCAAATTTTGCAATAGAGTTTGTTGTGGTAGTGCTTATGCAATGAAGTCTATTGCAAAATTTGGGTTAAAAATAATATAATCATATTAGTTATAGTCATAATAATTTATAATATATCCGCTACATACTTAGCACAACTAAAACACCATTGCAAATTGTATCCTCCAAGCTCACCTGTAACATCAACTACTTCACCTATAAAATATAAATTTTTTATAAATTTACTCTCTAAGTTTTTAAGTTCATTTGTATCTACGCCGCCTTTTGTAACTTCAGCTTTATCAAAGCCAAAATTTCCAGCAGGAGCGAACTCGTAGTTTTTTAGTAAATTTATCACTTCTTGAGAGTGATTTACAGGCAAATCTTTAAAGTTGTGAGCCTTTAGAAACTCCAATGTAAATCTTTTTGGAAGAGGAAGTGTGTTTGATAAGGTTTTATTTGACTTTTTTATCTTGGTATCCGGTAAAAAATCACATTTTATCTTTCCCTTTTTCCAATAAAGTGAAGCATTTAGTACAGCGGGGCCTGTTATACCCCTATGAGAAAAAAGTATATCATCAAAAAACAGTTTATCTCCAACTTTTATCTTGGCTTTTAAGCTTACTCCGCTTAGATTTTTCATCCAAAACTGCTCTTTTTGCAGACTAAGTCCTACAAGTGCGGGAAAAGGTGTAGCAATACTGTGTCCAAAATGCTTTGCTATCTTATAGCCTATATCAGTTGCTCCTAACTTTTTGTAACTTATCCCTCCGGTTGCTACGACTACTTTATTTGCCTTAATATCACCTTTTGAAGTATGCACTATAAAATTATCATCTTTTTCTACACTTAAAATCTCAGCTAAAAACTTTTTCTTGTTAAGTTTTTTTATGATTTCATTTGAGCTTGATGCAAAGTATTGGTTGTTTTTTATCTTTTTATACTTTATATCTCTAAAAAACCTCAAAACATCCCTGTTTGAAAAATTATACAAAACTTTTTTTATCAGCTCTTTATCTCCAAGATAATTTTCAGGGGTTACAAACTCGTTAGTAAAGTTGCATTTTCCACCGCCGCTTACTTTTATCTTCAAAGGAATTTGGTTGTGATCAAT
>JALVWI010000104.1 GCA_027038335.1 Campylobacterales bacterium
AATACACAGATAGCAATAATGAAAAAGCTAGACCTGTTATGTTACACAGAGCAATTCTTGGCTCATTTGAGAGGTTTATAGGTATTTTGACCGAACATTGTGCAGGTGAATTTCCATTTTTTATAGCTCCTACACAAGTAGTAATAGTTCCTATAGCAGAGTCTCATATAGAGTATGCTAAAAAGATACAAAAAGAGTTATTAGACATTGATATAGATAGTGAAGTTTTAAGCAAAAACGAGAGTTTAAACAAACGCATAAGAATAGCTGAAAAACAGAGAGTTCCTCTTATAGTCGTAGTTGGC
Organism: Campylobacterales bacterium; assembly: GCA_027038335.1. GTDB lineage: Bacteria > Campylobacterota > Campylobacteria > Campylobacterales > JALSKU01 > JALSKU01. Next base: position 306 of record JALVWI010000104.1, read on the forward strand.
GATGAAGAGGTAGCAAATAATTCCATTGCTTTAAGAGACAGAAGAGAAAGATCTCGTTCTACTTTGGCTTTGGATAAGTTTAAAAAACTTTTAAAGGAGAAAATGGATGGAGTTATCTTTTGAGTAAGGATAAAGATGTATTGATGAATAGTGATATTAGATTTCCTGAAGTCAGATGTATTGGCGATGATGGAACTCAGTATGGTATCATATCTTCTCGAGAAGCACAACAAATAGCCAATGATCAAGGGTTAGATCTTGTTTTGATTGCACCTAACGGCAAACCTCCTGTTTGCAAAGTTATGGACTATGGTAAATTTAAATACCAGCAAGAAAAAAAGAAAAAAGAGGCAAGAAAGAAGCAAAAAATTATCGAGGTTAAAGAGATAAAGCTTTCGGTAAAAATTGCCCAAAATGATATAAACTACAAAGTAAAACATGCTAGAGAGTTTTTAGAAGCAGGAAAGCATGTAAAGTTTAGAGTATTCTTGCGAGGTAGAGAGATGCAAAACCCAGAAGGTGGAGTGGAAGTACTCGAGAGAGTATGGGATATGGTAAAAGACATAGCAGATCGAGATGGAATGCCTACTAGAGAAGGCAGATATGTCAATATGCTAACATATCCAAAAAAAGAGAAGTAATATCTAAGCAATAGGTGCTAAGTGTTAAGTTATATTTATATAGTTTAATACTTAGCACTTTTGCTAAGAATTTTTAAAGGAGCTAAAATGCCAAAGATGAAGACTTTAAGAGGTGCAGCTAAGCGTTTCAAAAGAAGCAAAAACGGCATCAAAAGAGGGAGTGCTTTTAGAAGCCACATCCTTACAAAAAAAAGTCCTAAAAGAAAAAGACTTTTAAGAAGTCCAAAACATGTGGGCAAAGCCGATATCAAAGCTGTAAATCTTATGATTCAAAGCTAGATTTAAGTTTTCTTAAAGATTATCTTTAAGTTCAATTCCCCCTTCAAGCTAAAAAGGCACAAGGGAAAGTTCGCCAAGAGCGACACCAAATAAGGTCAAGGAGAGACAATGAGAGTAAAAACAGGTGTAGTTAGAAGAAGAAGACACAAAAAACTTCTTAAACTTGCAAGAGGTTTCTACAGCGGTAGAAGAAAACATTTTAGAAAAGCAAAAGAGCAACTCGAGAGAAGTTTAGTATATGCTTATCGTGACAGAAAGAGGAAGAAAAGAGACTTTAGAAGACTCTGGATCACTAGAATCAACGCGGCATGCAGACTAAACGGAATCAGTTATTCAAAATTTATCTATGCTCTTAACAAAGCAAATATACAACTAGATAGAAAAATCTTGGCAGATTTAGCAGTAAATGATGCAGATGCTTTTGCCAAAGTCGTAGAGACTGCAAAAGCAGCACTTTAAAAATTTCTGAGTCCGTTATCTTGACGGACTCAATTTCATATCTTTTATCAATCTTTTAACAATTTTATCTATCATTTTATCATTTACTTTACTTTTAAAATCTTTCTGTATCCTATATATCTCTTTATTATTATCATAAAACGAAAGTCTTATATAACCGCTAAAATCAGCTCCCAAAGCATGAACAACCGGATTTTTGCAACTTATAACATAATGGGAAGTTAACTTTATCAAATATTTATTTTTATTACTTTCTTTAAATCCATACTTTCTAAAACTTCTTTCAACCTTATCCAAAAGATAGTAGTTATCCGTTTTAAAAGAGATAGCTTTCAAATATATCGGCTCATTTGATGAACTATATTTTTTAATAAACAAACTATCATCTTTACACCCACAAATAAGAAATAATGCCAATACTAAAAAAATTCTCTTCATAAATATATTATATCAAAAATAATCAGTTATTGGTTATTGATTGTTAGTGATAATTTTATTTCACTATGTATTTTATTTCTTACCCTATGCATCATATAAAAATACTATTACTATCACCTGACCCCTATAATAAGTAGTAAAATTTTGATATAATATCAGTCAAATTTTTTACGAAAGGTGGTGATGTTAGGTGCCAGGTATAAAAGTAGGTCCTAGAGAGTCTTTTGAGGAAGCTTATAGAAAATTCAAAAAGCAGATAGATCGTAACTTGATAGTTACTGAAGCTAGAGCTAGAAAATACTATGAGACTAAAACTGAAAAGCGTAAAAAGCAAAAAATTGCTGCTAAGAAGAAAATGCTCAAAAAACTCTATATGCTAAGACGATACGAGTCAAGGCTCTAATCACACACATTGCGACCCGTTTATGGGTCGCAAACTCTTCTAAATCAAATTATCCATAAATTTAATTATTTTTTAGCTCAATTTTAGTATCATACAAACAAATACTAACGAAGGACAAACATGATACTAACTACACCTTTAAAAAGCAACAGCATAAAGATATTACTTCTAGGAAGCGGAGAGCTTGGTAAAGAGGTTGCCATTGAGGCTAACAGACTTGGAGTAGAAGTTGTAGCTGTTGATAGATACCCTAACGCACCGGCTCACTTAATCGCTAACAAAAGTTATGTTATAGATATGAAAAATGAAGATGAAGTATTGGAAGTCATCAAAAGAGAAAAGCCTGATTTTATACTGCCGGAAATCGAAGCTATAAATATAGAAGCACTCTTTAAAGCTGAAAAAGAGGGGTTCTTTGTCATTCCAAATGCCGAGGCAGTCAATAAAACAATGAATAGAAAAAATATCAGAGAGTTTGCCGCGATTGAACTTGGACTAAAAACTAGTAGATATAAGTTTGTCAAAAGTT
>JALVWI010000105.1 GCA_027038335.1 Campylobacterales bacterium
ATATAATCAAAAAAATTATTTTCCAAAGAACAATCATCTATCATATATCAATATAAGCACTACACTTATACTTGCCGGCATACATGCATTGCAACCCGAAAAATATAAAAAATATAAACCTTATAAAGTTATCAAAAATCACCATAGTATTCCTATAGTTGTCGTTATTATGGGAGAAAGTTTAAATAGTACTTATATGAATATATTCGGCTACAAACAAAACGACACTCCTTTGCTAGATAAATTAAAAAAAGATACAAATTTTAAATATTTTCATGCTATTAGCGGCGGAGTAAATACAGAAGTTAGCGTACCGACCTTCTTTTATATAAAAAGAGAGCCGGATAATATACAACTTTTAAAAGATAATTCGACCAATATCTTAAAACTTGCAAAAAATAACGGATATAAAACTTATTGGATATCAACACAAAAAGAGGAAACATCTACCAAAAATATGATAAAAAACTATACTGATGTCATAAAAACAAGAAAAGATTGGCAAAAGAAAAAGTTATACGATGATGTTCTTATAGAATTTTTAAAACATATTAAATTTGATAAAAAAACTTTTATAGTTTTTCATTTGAGAGTCAACCACTCACCTTATGAGGATTATACCCCTTTAAAATATCAAAAACTAAAATATAAAGATAAAAACTATCATGAGTATAAAACCGCTAGTTACATAAATAGTATTTTTTATGTAGATCATATCATATATTCTATAATTGATTATCTAAGAACTCATCAAAAAAACTATGTTATATATTTTACATCAGATCATGGCGAAATGCTAGGCAATAGATTTGAAAATTGGAAATATGGACATTCTCAACTAGATATAAATTGCGCTAGGGTTCCATTTTTGTATTATAGCGACAAATACCATAAAAAATTTAATCTTCCTATTTACAATCACTACTTAATATCAAAAATGATTGCTAATGATATAGGATACAAGATAATAAATCCAAATGAAAACGGATATTACTATTTAAACGGTGTCAATATTGGAGGAATTTGGGGGTGTTTAAAATATAAATTAAATCAAAATAATGTCGATGTGGTAAATACTACAATAACAAGGTAAATATAATGACTAGAGGAGTAGTATGAAAAGATCTAAATTTAAAAAGTTTATTGACACCGTATTTTTTCCCATAAGAGTACTATTTATTCCGGAAGAGTCATATCTAGGTTTGACAAGCCTTAGAAACGAAAGAATGGAAGAGGTTGCAAAAGAAGTCTCAGGTTATACTTTAGATATAGGATGTGGACGAAATAATTTATTTATAAAAAATTTTGTGCAAAATGGTATAGGCATAGATATTTTTGAATATGAAGGTGTCGATAATGTCGTTAAAGATATGACACGATTGCCATTTGAAGATGAGACATTTGATTGTGTTACTCTTATAGCCGTAGGAGGACACATACCTCAAAAAGATAGAGTTGCAGAATTTAAAGAGATAGCTAGAGTATTGAAATATGACGGCAAACTTATTTTAACTGAAGGTGAGCCTATCACACAAACTATCGGTCATCTTTATAGAGAATATTCTTATAAACTGATGGGTAAAGTTGATATGGATAATGAAAGAGGCATGGAACATGACGAGGAGTATTGTATGCCTTATGATGAATTGATGAACTACATTAACACTCCACCTTTAAAATTTATAAAAAGAAGAAAATTTATGTGGGGATTAAATAACATATACATTGCAAAAAAGATAAAGGAGAAGGAAAATGAATAATACTCCTTTTAGCATAGTCATACCTGTTTTTAACGAAGAAGAAACAGTTATAGAGGCATTGACAAATTTAAAAGAATTTTTAGACAAGCACTCATATACTTATGAGATAGTCTGTGTAGATGATAAATCAACCGATAAAAGCGGAGAATTGCTTGATAATTTTGAAGGTGTAAAAGCAGTACATCATAAAAAAAATAGAGGCTATGGAGGAGCATTAAAAACAGGCATACAAAATGCAAAGTATGACACTATTATCATTATGGATTCAGATGGTCAACATAAAGCTGAAGATTTACCAAAACTTTTAGAGGCTTATGATAGCAAAGATACAATGGTCATAGGAAGCAGAAAAATATATCAAACAAAAGCCAACAGAGTTTTAGGAAAATATTTGATACATAAACTTGCAAACTATATTTTCAAAGAGAATATAGTGGATATAAACTCCGGTTTTAGAGTATTTAGCAAAAGTATCGCAAAAAAGTATCTTCATCTTTGCTCTGAAAGATTTAGTTTTACTACCTCTATAACTTTAGCATACCTTGCAGGCGGTTATGATATAGTCTATGTCCCTATAGAAGTCCAAAAAAGAGCCGGGGGAGAAAGTAGAGTCAGCTTTAAAACAGGTCTTAGAACTTTGCTAAAGATTTTAGAACTTGGAATGATTTTTAAACCTTTAAGAGTGATACTTCCTGTTAGCTTACTTTTTTTTGTTGTAGGAACACTATCTTTTATAAATGACTTACGCATCATGAACTTATCAAGCACTACTGTATTTTTGTACTCAAACGGGATCATAATGTTTGTTTTTGCACTTTTAGCCGAAGAGATAAGTAATATCAGGATGGAAGTAATTCGCCGTGGATAAAAGCGTTACCATTGACTTTGAGTTTGACTGGGGAAGTAGGATAAAAAGCGATTATGCCATAAGGCATGTTAGCGAAAAGATTTTGCAAATTTTTAAAAAGCAAAATGCAAAAGGCACATTTTTTATCTCTACTGAAACTCTACCTTCATCAAAAGAGTATATAAAAATGATAAGTGATGAGGGGCATGAGATAGCTTCTCACGGACACCGTCATACACTTGATTATGATACTAAAAGTAAAGAGGAGTTACTTTTTGAGATAAAAACTTCCAAAGAGTTACTGGAGGATTTAACAGGTAAACAAATCATAGGATTTAGAACTCCGGCTTTTAAAAGAAGTAAATACACAGATGAAATCTTAGAAGATTTAGGTTTTATTTATGACTCCAGTACAACTAGATCATCTTTAAGACATAGATA
>JALVWI010000106.1 GCA_027038335.1 Campylobacterales bacterium
CTTGATCATTATACAATATAGGCTTTAGATATGTCATCCATAAAGATTTAAGCCTTGTATGCATAAAATAAACCGGTTTTTTTGTCCTGTAAACCTCATTCCATTTTTTAGCTTCTAAAGGTTCATAAGGTTCAGAAAATTCACTTTTTTCTTTTTTTTCTATAGTCCCATCTAAAATAAATCTATAACTATTTTGTTTTTTAAAATTTCTTTCTAATAAATAAACATATTTATATCTTTTTGTAATAAAAAGCTGTAAGTAAGTTTCATATTTTTTGATTTGCTCCGGGTGCTTTTTAAAATAATCATATAAATCGCCATTGATATTTTTTTTCAAAAGTGAACTGATATTTGCAGTAATATCACTAACATATTCAACATTTGAATGAAGATTTGACTGAATTACTTTTTTTTCTGCACAGTTATATTTCGTATATACTATACCTGTAAAAATTATTATAACAATAGCCAATAATATAAAAATATATGAAAATCTAAAATTATTAAAATAAAATTTTTTACTATTTTTCATTTGTGCATACTTTTTCACTATATTTAGGTAGAATAAGAAAAAATACTTTTTCATCAAAAAGTACAACTAAAAAGTTTAAATGGATTTACTATACCATATAGATACTCTTGATATCTTCTATTTTTTGATTTTAGCATAACACTAAAATATTTTTTTATCTGTACTATCTCAAAATTATATTCTCTATAAGCATACAACTCTTTATATGTCTATAAAAATAGAGATAACAATATATAAATATTTAAGCAATTTCAATTCAACTTTTTTATTACCTTTTTCTATCTATTATTATCATAATTCAGATATCGACATTACAAAAGATATATTAACAGTAAATATAATTTATCTTAACTTTTTTTTACTTAATATTTATTAAACTAAGTATATAATTTAATCTACTTGTTAGCAATCTTATCATATAAAAAGAAATATGCTAAAAAAACATATTTCTTTTTTATGATTTTTCTTGCTTTTTGCTCCAAAAAAGTGCTAAAATAGTCCAAATTTATACAAGGAGTAAAAATGTCAGATAAGATTTATCGTGTCAATATGAGTAATCTTAGTTATACTATAGAAGATGTACCGGCTAAATGGATGGGGCTAGGCGGCAGAGGACTAACCTCAACTATTGTATCGGAGGAAGTAGATCCAGAGTGTCATCCTCTAGGACCAAATAACAAACTAGTCTTTGCTCCGGGTTTGCTTTCAGGAACTACAGCAGCAAATAGCGGAAGAACTTCAGTAGGGGCTAAAAGTCCGCTAACCGGAGGCATAAAAGAGAGTAACTCAGGAGGAACAAGTGCCGGTATTATGGCAAAACTTGGAGTAAAAGCTCTTATCATTGAAGGAATCCCTGAAGATGATAATACTTTTTATCATGTACATGTAACAAAAAATGAAGTTCTCATAGAACCTGTGCCGGAACTTGTCGGAAAACAAAACTTTGAAGTATTGGATGAAATGCTAAACAGATACAATAAAAAAGTAGCTGTTATGACCATAGGAACACCCGGCGAAATGAGAATGTCTATCGCCAATATCTCAGTAAAAGATCCTCAAGGTAAGTTTAGAAGTTTAGGTAGAGGCGGACTTGGTGCTGTAATGGGATCTAAAAAGATAAAATGTATTACCATAGATGCTGAAAATTATAAAGAAGTTCATTATGCTGATCCTGAAAAATTTAAAGAAGCAAGCAAAGTTTTTACAAAGTCACTTAAAGAAAATCCTATAAGCGGTGAGGGTCTTCCTGCATTTGGTACCAATGTACTTGTCAATATCATTAATGAAGCCGGCGGTTTACCATCTCATAACTTTAGAAGCGGAAACTCTGACAATGCTGAAGAGATATGCGGTGAAACAATGGCGGAAAATATAAAAGAGAGAGGCGGTAAAACAACTCACGGTTGTCATGCAGGATGTGTTATACAATGCTCTCAAGTATATAATGACAAAGAAGGACATTACCTTACAAGTGGATTTGAGTATGAAATGATATGGGCATTTGGAGCAAATCTAGGTATAAAAGACCTTGATATGATAGCTAAGATAGATGCTCTTATGGATGATATAGGTGTTGACGCCATTGAAACAGGTGTAACTCTAGGACTTGCTGCTGATACTGATATCATAGAGTTTGGTGATGGTGAAAGAGCTTATGAACTTTTAAAATATGAAGTAGCAAAAGGAACACCGCTTGGCAGAATAGTAGGAAGTGGAACAGGAAACTTGGGTAAAATTTACGGACTTGTAAGAGTTCCTGTGGTTAAAAATCAAGCAATACCTGCTTATGAACCAAGAGCCGTTAAAGGTCAAGGCGTAACTTATGCAACTACTCCAATGGGTGCTGATCATACAGCCGGATATGCAGTCGCTACCAATATACTAAATAGCGGCGGATATATAGATCCTCTCAAAAAAGACGGTCAGCTTGAATTATCAAGAAATCTCCAGATCGCTACTGCTGCGGTTGATAGTACAGGTATGTGTATATTTGTTGCTTTTCCTGCACTTGATGATCCAAAATGTTTGCCTGCATTAATTGACATGATAAATGCAAGATTTGGCATCAACCTAACTGCTGATGATGTAACAAATCTTGGAGAAAATATCATAAAAATAGAAAGAGAATTTAACAAAAAAGCAGGTCTTACAAGTAGTTCTGATAGACTTCCTGAGTTTATGAAGTATGAACCTCTTCCTCCGCACAATACTGTATGGGATTTTACTGACGAGGAACTTGATAGCGTATGGGGCTATTTGGATGACAAATAACAGCATTGAAGTTACTATAAAACTTTTTGCTCAATACAGAGAGGGTAGATTTAAGGTAGATACAAAAATCTACCCCTCCAATATAACTACCGGTGAAGTAGTCAAAAATATAGGCATAAATGAAGATGAGATACCCATAGGTGTCTTAATGGTAAACGGTAGACATGTCAAAAAAGATCATATCCTAAAAAATGGAGATAATTTTTCAATATTTCCAAAAGTAGGAGGAGGAT
>JALVWI010000107.1 GCA_027038335.1 Campylobacterales bacterium
TTCCTCTAAAATTTTCGGGATATTTTCTTGCAACTTTTTTATTTTGTATATCTATTTTAACTACTTCATTCTTTTTTATTTTACTATCATATTGTCCAAAGTATAAGTATCTTTTATCTTTTGAAAGGGTACAATCATATAGATCTGCATCATACCCGTCATTTGGCAAATATGAGTAAATCTTTTTCTTACTATCCAAATCCCAAATATCGACCCTATCACCTCTACAAGTAACTGCTCTATTTTTATCCAACAGTAAAATTTTCTCAGGGTAATAATCAGCAATTATATCTTGTTTGCCGGTTTTTACATCCCATTTTCTAAAACGACTTCTACCGTCACTATAAAGATACCTTTCATCATCACTTAAAGCTATCGTTGTTACCGCTAAAGCTCCTCCTACCTTTTTTGGATAGCTAAAAGTTTTGAGCAATTTATAATTTTTTAAGTTCCATTTTTTTATCGTTTCATCACTTGATGCACTATATAAGGTATTGTTATCTTTTGTTAAAAGAAGTGCATTTACATATTTTTTATGCCCTTTTAGTACGGCAATAAGCGGGTGAGCCATATAGTACTTTTTTAATTTTTGCAAATATTTACCGTTTGGATAATTTTGTTTATAAATTTTATAATATGAAAAATCTTTTTTAGCCAAGATATATGTTTTTATCTCATTGATAGCTTTTTTATATTTACCGTTTGGATAATTTTTAAGATACTCATTACAAGCTTCTAAACTCTCTTGTTTTAAAGCATTTTGATAGTAGTGATATTCGTTATATACGGCTTTTACTTGAGGTTCTATAACCTTTTGGACACCGTCTCCTATCCTAAAGCTTTTTTCATACTTATATCTTGCCTCTTTATCTTTTTTCTTTATAACTACACTATATCTACCCTCTTTTACCATTAAACGAACAACTTCATCTTTATCGCATCCTGCTTTAAATTTGCCGTTTAGATAAACACTTTCCCCATCTTTGTCACATATTATCTTGATTTGAGAAATTGCCATAAGGTTGGTAGAGACTATAAAAGCTAATATCGCATATACTATCTTCCTAAAAAACATTCTAAACCTTTAAACCCAAATTTCAGCATTATATTATTTTATTATTACTTATAAAATGTTTAAGGTAAAATATTTTTTACTTTCACTTTAAAACAATTTTAGAATTTATATGATATACTTTCTCACAAAAAAATTTAAAGGAGTAAAAATGCTTAAGAAAACATTACTTATAGCCGCTATTTCGGCTGGACTTATGGCAAGTGTCATTAAGATGGATCTCAACGCTAAATATCCGGCAACAAACTTTCACACAAAAGGTGCGGTCAAATTTGCCAAATTGGTTGAAAAATATACAAATGGAACTGTAAAGATAACAGTTCATGCAGGAAGTTCACTAGTCAAAGGCAACCCTCTAAAAGCGGTAAAAGACGGAACTGTTGCATTGACTGATATGTTTATACCTTTTACAGCAGGCGGTGGAAAAGTTTTCGGTATATCAGCACTTCCGTTTATCGCTCATTCATACGCTGATGCGTACAGACTTTATCAGATATCAAAACCGGCTTATAATAAAACTTTTAAAAAATGGAATCAAAAATTGCTTTATGCAGTTACTTGGCCTCCAAGTGGACTTTATACCAAAAAACCTGTAAAAAGTTTAGCAGACTTTAAAGGTTTAAAAACTAGAACTTATGATAAAAACTCTGCAACTTTTATCAATATGGCAGGAGGTAATGCGGTAGCTTTAGCTTGGGGTGAAGTATATTCAGCTCTTAGAACAGGTCTAGTTAACTCAGTCGTAACTTCATCTGCTTCAGGAAAAGACGGTAAATTTTGGGAAGTTTTAAACTACTTTACCAAGATAAACTATGCTTATCCTTTGCAAGCGGTTACTATCAATCTTGACTATTGGAATAGCCTAAGCGCGGCTCAACAAAAAGCTATACTAAAAGCTGCTAAAGAGATGGAGAAGTATCAATGGAATGCTTCAAAAAAAGAGGATGCTTTGTCTTTGAAAACTTTAGCTGAACATGGCATGAAGATAGTAGATGAAACTCCCCAGCTTAAAAAGAGCCTAGATAAAATCGCAGATAAAATGCTAAAGAATTTCTTAGATAATGCCTCACCGATGATCAAAAAAATCTTTAAGGAATATAGAAAGTAGCAATACATGAAATCTTTATATTTCAAAAGTAGAAATAACAGTGAAAATAAGCTTAGAGCTTCTGGTCTCTGGTTGTTAGTTTCTGGTTGCCTAATCCAAAGGATTTCCGGATGAAATCTTTTTTGAAATTTAGCGATAAGCTCCAAAATTTTGGGGCTTATCTATCTTCGTTTTTATTTATAGCACTTACAATTTTAATAGTAACTGAGATAGTTTCAAGGTCTTTTTTCAATGTATCTACCATGATAGCAGGAGAATATAGCGGATATTTTTACCTAGCTTCGGTATTTTTCGGTCTTGGATATACATTTAAAGAAAACGGTCATATCAGGATAACCATCCTTACATCTAAGTTATCTAAAAAAGGGATAAAGGTTGTAGATATATTTGCAGGTGTTATAACTCTTGGACTTCTTTTGTTCATACTGTATTATTCTATTAAAATGGTGATAGAGAGTTACAAATTTGACATGGTTAGCGAAACAGTTTCTCAAACCCCGATATATTTAACACAACTTGCACTCCCTATAGGACTTTTTATGTTTTGCATAGCAGTTTTAGCCTTTATATTTAAAAGGATTAGCGATGATAAGTGATCCTCTGCTGCTTACCATTGTTTTAATGGTTATAATGTTTATTTACCTTCTTTCATCCATTTGGATAGCAGTATCTTTGATGCTGACAGGTATTACCGGTATGCTTATATACAAAGTTAATTTACCGCCGACTATGAGTATATTTACCAAAATAGGAGATCTTTTAAGTCAGTCATTATACGATACACTAAACTCTTGGTCATTAGCTGCTCTTCCTCTTTTTATACTTATGGGAGAGATACT
>JALVWI010000108.1 GCA_027038335.1 Campylobacterales bacterium
GCTTCTTTTGTTTTTATAGCATATATGAAATACTACTTTTTAGGCACCAAGTACGGCACGGCAGCCTTGGGAGGAGCTTTTGTGACTACACTTGTACCCATACTTACTTATCTTTTTTTGGCTCTTTTAAAAGAAAAAAAGCTTCAAAAGAAAGATTATCTAGCTCTTGCTTTGGGAGCTTTAGGGGTTTTGACTATGCTTAATGTTTGGAGTTTTAACTTAAAAGATATACTTGCCGTTCAAAATTTATACTTTATCTTAGCCTCTATACTTTGGCCTATATTTACTATCATTAGTTCAAAAGCTAAAAAAGTTTCACCTATCGTTTTTAGCTTTTATCTCTATCTTATCACTGTTACTTTGGATGGAGTATTTTTTGTAGACTTTAAAGCCATAAAGTATGAAAGTTTTGACTTTTACTTTTGGATAAATTTACTTGGACTATCTATCATAAGCTCCGTTTACTCAAACACTATATATTTTATAGGCATAAGCAAACTAGGAGCCGGCAATGTAAGCACTTTTATCTTTTTAGTTCCTTTTTCAGCTATCACCTTAAGTGCTATTTTTTTGCATGAACATATAAACATATCTATCATCATAGGAACTATCATGACTTTATGGGCTATAAAGATACTAAACAATATCAAATTTGGATTATGATTTTCCCCCAAAAAAGCTTCCAGCCATATCCATTAAACCGTTTAAACCTCCAATAGAATCTAGCAAAGATGTAGAACCATCCGGAGTTGCTTTATCTACTATATTTGGTATTGCACCGCTTAAACCTTCGGCTGCTGTATTTGGATCTATACCTAATTTTTTAGCAAAAGAAGAGATTTTATCACTTCCTAAAATATTTGCGAGAGTATTTCCATCAACCGGTTCATTTTCGCCGGTACCTATCCAAGAAGATATAATTTTACCGATTCCTCCATCTGATAGCGAAGAAATGATATGACTTAGATCAAAATTTCCTTCATTATTTGATAAAAGTTCTCCTAAAGCATTCATTATAGAGTTATCATCAACATTATTGGCTTGATCTCCTATATTGTTTTTGAACAATTTTACACCTTCTTGCAAAAGATCTGACATTTCCATATTTTATATCTCCTTTATATTTTAGATTGCAATATGATTAAGTATACATTAATATATCATAAAAATATCTTAAAATATTGGGGTTTTAAGTATATAAATTTACTTATTTGTGGTATAATTTGCAAAATTTAGGAGGGTAAATATGCTAAAAGATATATTATATACCGGACTTGGTATGGGAGTGCTTTTAAAAGAAAAAGTTCAAACAGAATTACAAAAACTTGAAGATGAGGGAAAGATCAAAAAAGATGATGCTTCTGCTCTTTTAAAATCACTTAGTCAAAAAGGCGAAGAAGAAGAAAAGAGAGTAAAAGAGATATTTAAAAAAAGTATCAAAGAAGTTATCGAAGAACTTGGCTTGGCAACAAAAGAGGATATAAAAGAATTAAAGGATAAATTATCCAAAAAATAAACTACTTTAGCCCAAAAAGAGTTTGGTCTGTCTTTCTCTTTTTGCTTAGTTTATATCTTCTCATAAAGAAAAAAGAGAGTTTTCTAGGCTTAAAACCATTAAAACCGAAAGAGTTGCACCAAAGTATCGCATCACTTGGAGCTAGTTTCATAAAATTGGCTCAAGTATTGGCTACAAGGAGTGATTTTTTCTCAGAGGAGTATTTGCGTGAACTAAAAGAGCTTCATGATAGACTGCCTCCTATGAGTGAAAAAGAGTTTGAAAAAGTTTATCAGACAGCTTTTAAAGATAAAGATTGTTTTCAAAGTTTTGATAAAACTCCTATAGCTTCCGCTTCTATCGGTCAAGTACATATAGCATATCTGAAAAATTCACAAAAAGTAGCTGTGAAGCTTAGAAGAGACGGTATCGTCTCGCAGGTAAAGGCTGATATAAAGATACTTAATTTTTTCAATAATCTTTTCAAGCCCCTTTTTAGTACTTATACAAAAAACTCCATAGATGCGATCATAAGCGAATTTTCCAAAATGATTATCCAAGAAGTCTCTTTTAACCATGAACTTTATAACTTGAAAAGTTTTAGTGAAGTTTATAAAGATAGCGGTGTAACTTTTCCCAAGCCTTATGAAGAGTATTGCTCAGATCAAGCTATCGTTATGAGTTATGAAGAGGGGTTTAGATTTGATGATAAAGCTAATCTTTTAAGATACAACATAGACTTTAGAGTCATCATAAGAAAACTTGTAAACTTTTATACAGATCAAATGCTACTAAAAGGGTACTTTCATGCCGACCCGCACCCGGGCAATCTTTTGATCTCAAAAAAAGGAGAGTTGATACTGCTTGATTTTGGTATGGTAAAAAGAGTGCCAAATAAAACAAGAGTGGCTATCATAGAGCTTATAAAAGCGGCAAATGAGCAAAATTATGAGCTTTATATCAGTGCAAATAAACGCTTAGGAACTGTTGCTTATGAAGCTCCTACAGCAGAACTTGCTGAATTTAGTGCAAGAATGTTTGAGATTTTTTCCAATGAAAACCTCTCAAGCGAAAGTATGCAACAACTTGCTTTTGAAGTTTTAGCTAGCACTAGAGACTTACCTTTTAAACTTCCTTCAGATGCTATTTATATCTTAAGAGTAAGTGCTATCATAGAGGGACTTGGTACAACTTATATAGAAAATTTTAACGGCATTAAAGATATACTTCCTATATTACAAGATAATATTCCAAAAGCCTTGGGAGTAAAAAACGGCTTTAAAGAACTTATATATCAAGGTGTAAAAGATACACCTTTTGTTTTGCAAAATATCCAAACAAGTGTGCAAAAAATAGCAGAAGATGATGTAGGAGTAAAACTAAATGATGATCAACTATATTGGATAGCAAAAGAGGTAAAAAATTATCTTAAACCTTTAATTAACGGTTTTATACTAATATTGGCAGGATTTTTTACTCTACTATACGATAAAGAGTTGAAACAAGTTGCACTTTTTCTTTT
>JALVWI010000109.1 GCA_027038335.1 Campylobacterales bacterium
AGTAAAGATATTTTCTCTTTTAAAAGCTAAACCGAATTTAAATAAAGTTTTATATGAAAAAAATGGTCAAATTCACTTTATAAAAGAGCCCGAAGAGTATTATCTAGGGGCTAAATATATAGTATTTGAAAAAAGTGATGACAAAAATTGGCTCAAAAATTTTTATAAAAAGATATTTTTATACGGTATTCCTCTTTTTGTTCTAGTTATCATAGTGGGATATTTTTTGATGAAGCTTTTTTTGAAGCCTATGAGAGATACACTTTTGTTGCTTGATAGGTTTATCAAAGATACTACTCATGAGTTAAACACTCCGGTAAGTGCAATTTTGGCAAATGTTGAAACTATAGATAAAAAAGGTTGCAGTGAAAAAAATCTCAAAAAGATAAGAAGGATAAATATAGCAGCTAAAACTATTTCCAATATTTATCAAGATTTGACATATCTTGTACTAAATCATAAACTTCAAAAAAAAGATGAAGATGTAGATATGAGTGTGATTTTAAAAGAGAGATGTGAATATTTTAAAGAGATAGCCAAAACTAAAAAGATAGAGTTTATTTTTGATATAGAAGATAATATTTATATCTTTATAGATAAAAATAGAATTATAAAACTTATTGATAATCTTATTTCAAATGCCATAAAATATAATAAAATCGGAGGTACAATTAAAATAACACTTAAAAAAGGTTATTTAAGCATAAAAGATAGCGGTATAGGTATAAAAAATGAAAAATTAAGTGAAATATTTCAAAGATACAAAAGATTTAACAGTGCTAGCGGAGGATTTGGTATAGGTTTAAATATCGTATGGATGATTGCAAAAGAGTATAACTTAAAGATAGAAGTTAACTCCAAAGAGAATAAATATACAGAGGTGGTGTTAAAATGGTAAAGACAATATCGGTTTTATTTTTGTGTGGAGTTTTGTTTTTAAATGCAAAAGATAATATTTATCAAAAAAATTGTGTAATTTGTCATAAAAACCAAGCGGTATCACTTGATAAACTATTTTATAGATACCTTTTAAAATACAGCAGTGAGAGAAATGTAAAAAAAGCTCTATTTGACTATCTTAAAAAACCGTCTTACTTTAAAACCGTTATGCCAAGCGGATATATCAACAGATACGGTATCAAACTTCCAAGTAAATTAAGCGACAAAGAGCTTAAAAAAGCTATAGATATATACTGGGATAAGTATAAAGTTTTTGGAAAGTTAAAAACAAAATAAAATTTCACAATCAGTTCACAATTTTTTTATACTATTACATATATCAATTTAAAGGAGATGAAATGAAAAAGTTAACTTTAGTTACCATTTTAGCAGTTGGAGCACTTTCTTTGATGGCTGCACCGGACGGTAAAGCTTTGAGTGCAAAATGTGCGGGTTGTCATGGAGCAGATTTTGGTAAAAAAGCTCTTGGTGTTTCAAAAATCGTTAAAAATCTTAAAGAAGATGAGATAGTAAAGGCACTAGAGGGTTATAAAGCCGGAACTTTCGGTGGTCCTATGAAAGGTGTTATGAAAGGACAAATTGCTACTTATAGCGATGCTCAGATAAAAGCTGTTGCAAAATATATAAAAAGCTTAAAATAAATAGTTATGTCTTGCTAACAATATTCCTAAAGGGGTAACTCGATAGTAAAGAGTGCCCCCTCTTTATCATTTTTTACTAAAATATTTCCTCCAAAATTATCCACTATAATTGTTTTTGACATATACAAACCTATTCCCGTGCCGGTGCCTTGCTTAGTCGTAAAATTGGCTTCAAAGATTTTATCCATTATATTTGGCGGTATGCCTCCTGCATTATCTTTTATCTCTATCTTGGCAAATTTTTTGCTTTTATATACTTTGACTTTAATATATGGGTTTTTTACCTTTTTTAGTTCTAGTGCATCTTTTGAATTTTGAAGTATGTTGAGTATGACTTGAGAGAGTTGATTTGGATAACCGATATAAGCGATATCCTCTTTGGCTTGTATTTGCATTTTTATTCCGTTATGTTTTATGGAAGCTTCTATGATATTTACCGCATTTTGTATAGCATTTTTGATATTAAATTCAATCTTCTTTTTGTCTTCTTTATAAAAGTTTCTAAAGTCATCAATAGTCTGCGACATATATTCTATCTGTTCAAGTGAATTTTGAATGTATCTGTTTAGAGTTTTTTCATCCAATTTGCCTTTTGAATTGTAAAGCCTTATATTTTGCAAAATGATACTAAGTCTAGTCAAAGGATGCCTCCACTGATGAGCAATATTGGCTAACATTTCTCCAAGAGCTGCTAATTTTGACTGATTTTCTAAAATTCTATCTTTTTTAGCATTTTTGGCTATCTCTTCTTGAACTTTTGCTTCAAGATTATTTGCTAAGTTTTTTAGCTCATTGGATTTTTCTTCTAGTGATTCATACATTTTGTTGATAGGAGATGAAAATAAAAATGCAAAAGGTATGGCGACGATGATAGCAAGAAGTACCGTAAAAAAGGTTCTTTGCTCTATATAATGTTCACTATCTTTTATCTTTTCTATTTTTTCTACATATATGAGTCTTAGATTTTGTGAATTTTTAAATTTCAAGGGTTGAATAAAAATCTTTTTGCTTTTTATAAAAAGAGGTTTTTTAGTTTTCATAATCATTTTAGCATACTTTGGAAATTCTTTATATATATTTTTACCATTTTTTATATACCTTGACCAATTATAAAGAGAGTTTGGATGGATGATAAAATACCCTTGTTCATCCACTAAATAAACATCAAATGTGGGTGAAAGAGTTAATATTTTTAGATACTCTTTCATAAAAATATTTATTATTAAAAATCCTTTATAATTGTTAAAACTATAAATTGGATAAGCTATCCTGATAACAGGTTTAAAAGGTTTTTCTATCTTGCCGTGTTCTACATTTAAGTCAATATTTGAAAACCAGATTTTGCCTTTTGGAAGCTTTAGGCACTGTTTGCAGTAGTATCTTTGATATTTATTTTGTAAAAAGTCTTTCGG
>JALVWI010000110.1 GCA_027038335.1 Campylobacterales bacterium
AGGATGTCAAGCTTGCACATCTGTTTGCAAAGTGGAAAATGAAGTTCCGGATGATCAGTTTAGAACATTTGTAACCGAAACTGAGATAGGTGAATTTCCCGATGTAAGAAAAGCATTTTTACCTCAGCTTTGCAATCACTGTGAAAACCCTGCTTGTGTCCCGGTATGTCCCACAGGTGCAACCTTTAAAAGGGAAGACGGTATAGTGGTTGTTGATAATACAATATGCTGGGGATGCGGATACTGTATAAATGCCTGTCCTTATGATAAGAGATACTTCAACAAGCGAACAAAAACAGCTGATAAATGTAACTTTTGTGCTCAAAGAGTTGATAAAGGATTGTTGCCGGCTTGTGTTGAGACTTGCATAGGAGGAGCCAGGGTATTTGGGGATATAAATGATAAAAATTCTGATGTTTATAAACTTCTTAGTAATTTTTCGACTACGGTACTAAAAGAAGCACAAGGTACAAAACCTCAAGTATTTTATATAAATCTCGACTCAAAAGTAGAAGAGCTTTTTAGCACGACTCAAAGTCTTGATGATATAGTCAAAGCCGAAGAGGGATTTCACAGAGAGTGGATGAAAACAAGAGAGGAGGCACAAAGCAATGGATAGTATAAATACACTTATATCATCTATAACCATAGCAAAGCCATGGGGTATAGATATACCAAACTATTTTTGGTTTACAGGCAGTTCGGCAGCGGCATTTATCATATCTAGTTTTGCCCATGTATTTGGCTGGAAAAGATATAAGCCCATAGCCGGTGTAGCTCTTTTGATGGCTTTTGTACTTTTGGTTGCCGCACCTTTAAATCTCATAGATGACTTGAGACAACCGGGTAGAGTACTTAACTTTTTTCTTTACGGCTGGGAGAATTTCCCGACTTCACCTATGAAGTGGGGAGTTTTACTACTTATCGCTTATCCGGTTTTGATATTTTTTGAAGCTCAAGCTCTATATAGACCATATTTTGTAAAACAGGCAAAAAAGGGCGGAATTTTATCAAAGCTTTTCACATTCGGCAATATGGACTTAAGTGAAGAGGCTTTAAAAAAAGATCATAAAAAAGGATATATCCTAGGAGCTATCGGTATCCCCTTGGCTTTAGCGGTACATGGATATACAGGTTATATTTTGGGTGCGGTTCATGCAAATGTGATGTATCATACTCCTTTGATGCCTATCATATTTTTAGCTTCAGCTATGGTTTCAGGAACAGGACTTCTTATACTGCTTATACCTCTATTTCAAAGATTTTTATCTTCAAGAAAAAAGGTTGACCATGAAATGGTAGCAATCTTGGCAAAACTTTTATCTTGGTTTATTGTGATAGATTTGACTACTAGATTTCTATGGCTTACATTTTCTTTGACTTTCGGAAATGGTGAAAAGTATGCACTTTATAGCTACTTTACACTTCATTTTCAAGATACTTTATGGATAGATTATGTGCTTTGTCTTTTTGTTCCTTTGGTAATCGGCTTTACAAAACTTAGAAATATACCGGTAGTAGTCTATTTTGGCGGTATAGTAACTGCCATAGGAGTTTGGCTCTTTAGATGGAATACCGTAATAGGAGGTGAAACTATACCTAGAACGACTCCGGGATATTTGAAATACTCTCCTCCAATGTTTGGGCAAGATAGCATCATATCTGTTCTTTCAAATTGGGGCATACTCTTCGCTTTGATTTGTTTGGTGCTGTTGATATTTCCGTGGGATGAAGAGATGGAAGATTGTTACAAAGGAGTAGAAAATGCAAAGTAGTAGAAGAAAATTTTTACTAGGCTCAGGAGCGGTAGTGGCAGCCGCCTCAGTAGCAGGATACAAAGAGACTTTAAGTGCCGTAGCTACCATGTCAAGCAAGGGAGAAAAAGCAAAAGATAGTATATACTTTAACTCCCCGGATGCTGAATATAGCTTTAAAAATAACGAATTTGCTCCAAATGAAGAGTTTAAGATTTGCTCAACTACTTGTATAGGATGTACTACACAATGTGGAGTAAGAGTAAAAGTAGATAAAAAAACCGATAAAGTAGTAAGAGTTTTGGGAAATCCCTACAATTTGCTTTCAACTGATCCTTGGCTTCCTTATAGAACAAGTATAAAAGATAGTTATAAACTACTTTCTCAAAACGGAAAGTTTGAGACATATCGCTCAAATGTATGCGCTAGAGGAAATGTTTTATTTGATAAAATTGATGCTAAAAATAGAGTTTTAAAACCTCTAAAAAGAGTTGGCAAAAGGGGTGAAAACAGGTGGAAAGAGATAGACATAGAAGAGCTTATTGATGAGATAGTAAACGGCGGTAATCTTTTCGGCGAGGGTTATGTCAAAGGCTTAAAAGATGTAAGAGATACAAAAACTCCTATCAATCCGAAAGAGCCCATATTTGGACCAAAGTCTAACGGTCTTAGTCTCATAGGAACTACGCACGAGGGTAGATTTAAGACTGTGATACATAGATTTTTAAAATCATTCGGGACAAGCAATTTTGTAGGGCATACTTCTATCTGCGGACTATCTATGAGAGCGGGAGAAGCGGCATTTCTAGGTAATTTTAAAAAATATCCTCACTTAAAACCGGACTTTGAAAATACAGAGTATCTTTTGAGTATAGGCACACCTCCCGGACAAGCGGGCAATCCTTTTAAAAGGCAAGGAAAACTCTTAGCTCGTGCTAGAAGCGAAAAAAATATAACCTATACTATCGTATCTCCTATGCAAGGAAATAGTGACACTATAGCAGTCGGCGGAAAGAGTAGATGGATACCTATCATTCCGGGTACTGACTTGGCATTTGTAATGGGGGTTTTGCAAATTATTATAAACGATAAGCTTTATAATGAAAAATATCTAAAAATGCCCTCAGCAAAGGCTATGAAAGCTTTAAAAGATGCTTCTTGGACAAACTCTACTCATCTTATCATACAAGATAAAGAGGGTTTTGGAAAGATACTAAGAGATGGAAAAGTTCCTCTTGTTATAGATG
>JALVWI010000111.1 GCA_027038335.1 Campylobacterales bacterium
GTTAGCGGTGCATTGTTAGCAAAAGATGTCAAGATAGGTGTTGTTTTACCTTTGACAGGTCCTATTGCGGCTTTTGGTCAAACAAGTAGAGGCGGATTGGATATAGCTTATGCACAAAATCATAAATTAAAAAATGGAGATAATGTTAAACTTATCATTTTAGATGATAGAGGTGACAAGGTAGAAGCTGCAACAGCAACAAAAAGACTTATAGATAAAAATCATGTAACTGCAATTTTAGGTGAAGTTGCAAGTTCTAACTCTATGGCTATGGCTCCTGTTGCGGATAATGCAAAAACTCCTATGATAACTCATGCGTCAACCAATCCAAGAGTTACAAAAGGTAAAAAATTTGTAACAAGAGCATGTTTTATAGATCCTTTCCAAGGTGCGGTTGCAGCTAACTATGCACTTAGTAAGGGTTACAAAAGAGCTGTTATAGTTACAGATGCAAAGCAAGACTATTCTGTTGGTCTATCTAAAGCTTTCAAAAAAGCTTATATAAAAGGCGGCGGTAAAGTTGTAGGAAGAGTTCTTATCAACTCAGGAGATAAAGACTTCAATGCTCAAGTTTCTACTATCAAATCACTTCATCCGGATATCATAGCATTTACAGGTTACTATCCAGAGGGTGCATTACTTGCTAGACAAGCTAGAGCTGTAGGAGTAAAAGCTCCATTTATCGGCGGTGACGGTTCGGGATTTCCTGAGCTTATCAAGATAGGCGGAAAAGCAGTTGAAGGTTTTATGTACACTGATCACTTTAATGAAGCAGCAGCAAAAAGTCCAGAGGCTAAAGCTTATGTAGATGCTTTTCATAAAAAGTTTCATAAACCTGCTGACTCTATGGGTGCACTAGCTGCAGATGCTTACGGTATGATACTAGCAGCTATGAACAAATGTATAGATGAAGGAAAAGCTCCGACTGATAAAATATGTGTTAATACAAATTTAAGACATACCAAAAACTATCATGGTATTACAGGTGTTATAAATATAGACAAAAATGGAAATGCTGTCAAATCAGCAGTTGTCAATGTTGTTAAAAATGGTAAATTTGCTTACCTAACAACAGTCAATCCATAACAAAGAGATATATGCTCCGGATATTTCCGGAGCCATCTCAACATGCTTCTTACACAACTTAAAAAAAATTCAAGAAATCTGTCAAATTTAAAAAATAATTATGAAACATTAAGATATTATTATGATTACAAATTAAAATAGGGTGAAAATATGGACTTTTCAACTTTTATGCAGCAAATGGTCAATGGCGTAAGCCTTGGCAGTATGTATGCTCTTATTGCTATAGGTTATACGATGGTATATGGGGTTTTAAGGCTTATCAACTTTGCACATGGTGACATAATGATGGTAGGTGCTTTTTCAGCTTATGTAGCTCATGCTAGCGGAGCTCCGTTTGGGCTTTCGGTTGTGATTGCTATATTGGTAGCTATTATTGTCGGAGTTTTAACTGACAAGATAGCTTATAAACCATTAAGAGATGCACCAAAGATATCTTTACTTATCACAGCGATCGGTATAAGTTTTTTCTTAGAAAATTTATTTAATGTTTTATTCGGCGGAGTGCCTAGAGCTTTTTATGCTCCTGATTATTTAACTCAAACCTTGCATATAGGCAATGTTATCATGCCTATTATGGTTTTTATCATTCCTGTGGTTACATTGGCACTTTTAGCGATAATTCTTTGGGTGCTGTACAAAACAAAATACGGTATGGCTATCAGAGCCTTAGCATTTGATATTCCTACCGTAAAACTCATGGGTATCAATGCTGATTTTATTATTTCGATAGTTTTTGCTCTTGGTTCAGCACTAGCAGCAGTCGGCGGTGTGTTTTATGCAGCAAGTTATCCCTCCATAGATCCATTGATGGGTGTTATAGTAGGACTAAAAGCGTTTGCCGCAGCGGTTCTTGGAGGTATAGGAAGTGTTGCAGGTGCAGTAGTAGGTGGTTTTATCTTGGGCTTTACAGAGATAGTTGTTGTTGCATTTATGCCAAGTCTTGGCGGTTATAAAGATGCATTTGCCTTTATTTTCTTGATACTTGTGCTGCTCTTTAAACCAACCGGTATCATGGGTCAAGATTTAGATAGAAGCAGATTTTAGGGAGTTTATGATGTTAATAGGAAAAAAACACTTTTTACAACTATTTTTTTTGATAGTTACGATTTGGTTTATATGGTATGCTCAAAATCATTTAGATCCTTATACGGTTAGTATTTTAAATAATATTGCCATATTTGCTATATTGGCACTTAGTTATAACCTTATCAACGGTATAGCAGGTCAGTTTTCACTTGAACCGAACGGTTTTGTCGCTATTGGTGCGTATGTAACAGCCCTATTTTTGATCCCCGGAAGTACAAAGCTTGATATGTTTGCACTTGAAGATCCGGCTCCTGTTATTATGGCTATGCACACATCATTTTTACCGGCTCTTGTGATGAGCGGTGTAGTTGCAGCTACTATTGCATTTATTCTTTCTGTTCCGGTTTTTAGAGTAAGAGGGGATTATCTTGCTATTGTAACACTTGGTTTTGGATTTATCATTAGAATTTTTGCTATGAACAATCCAAAATATACAAACGGTGCCATGGGCTTAAATGATATTCCTTCTGTTGCCAATTTATATTGGTGCGGTTTTATAGCGGTAATTACTTTTATCGTGATGATAAATATCATTTACTCGAAATATGGACGGGCGATGAAAGCTGTAAGAGATGACGAAGATGCTGCAACCGCAATGGGAATAAATACATTTTGGATGAAAACTTATGCTTTCATGACAAGTGCATTTTTTGAAGGAATCGGCGGAGGTTTGATGGCATCTCTTCTTACAACTATTTCTCCTGATCAATTTACATTTTTGCTAACTTTCCAACTTCTTATCATTATAGTTTTAGGAGGCCTTGGAAGTATGAGCGGTGCGATACTCGGAACTATTTTGGTTATGGGTGGAAGTGAATGGTTGAGATTTTTAGATCAGGATATGGATATATTCGGTTATCATACCGGAGCACATCCCGGTCTTAGAATGGTTGTTTTTTCCATTTTGCTTATCATATTAATGCTTTTTGCTAGAAAAGGATTGTTTGGCAATAAAGAGTTAACTGAAATATTCAAAAGGGTAAAAAAATGATCCTTGAAGTAAAAAATGTGACCATGAAATTTGGCGGTGTTACTGCAATAGACAATCTTAGTTTTGGAGTAAAATCCGGTGAAATATTTGGTCTAATAGGACCAAACGGAGCAGGTAAAACAACTATATTCAATATAATCACCGGAAATTACACACAAACAGAAGGTGAAGTATTTTTTATGCATGAATCAATTTCAGGTATAAAACCCAATGTCATTGTTCAAAAAGGAATAGCTAGAACTTTTCAGAATATAAGACTTTTTAAGAGCATGACTGTGCTTGATAATGTTTTGATAGGTTTTCACAATGACGCAAATTATACTTTTTTTGAGTCTATTTTAAGGTTGCCTAGATATTTTTCAAATGAAAAAAGATTGAAAGCAGCTACTATGGATATATTGGAGAGGTTTGGTATAGCCCAGTATGCTGATTATCCAGCTACTGCACTAAGTTATGGCAATCAAAGGAAAGTTGAAATTGCAAGAGCTGTGGCAACTGAACCAAAACTTCTTTTGCTTGATGAACCGGCAGCAGGTATGAATCCTATCGAAACTGAAGACTTATCCAATATCATAAGAAATATCAAAGAGGAATATGGCTTGAGTATTCTTTTGATAGAACACGATATGAAATTTGTAAACAATATGTGCGATAAGGTTTTGGTACTTGACTATGGTGAGGAGATTTTTGAAGGAAAACCTAGCGATGCGATTATGGATAAAAAGGTAATTGCAGCTTATTTGGGAGATTTTACACATGCTTAAAGTAAAAAATTTGGAAGTGTATTACGGCGTTATAGCGGCTGTTAGAGGTATAAACTTTTCTGTAAAAGAGGGGCAAATTGTTACTCTTATAGGTTCTAACGGTGCAGGTAAAACTTCAACTCTAAATGCCATAGTTAATAGTATCAAGAAAAAAGGTGTAGTTGATTATTATGGAGTTGATATAGCAAAACTTAAAACCCATGAAATTGTCAAAAGAGGTATTTCCATGGTTCCTGAAGGAAGAAAAGTTTTTATCAATCTAACAGTTGATGAAAATCTCAGAATGGGAGCATTTAACAATGATGAAAACTTTGAGGCATTAAGAGATGAAATGTATGAAATGTTTCCTAGACTTGCTGATAGAAGGACACAACTAGCCGGTACTATGAGTGGCGGAGAGCAACAAATGCTTGCAATCGCAAGAGCTCTTATGAGTGAGCCTAAGCTTTTGATGTTAGATGAGCCTAGTCTCGGTCTTGCTCCTAAAATTGTAGGAGAACTTTTTGAAGTTATACAAAGGCTTAAAGAAAGTATTACCATTTTGCTTGTAGAACAAAATGCTTTTGCAGCATTACAGATCGCTGATCATGCTTATGTTTTGGAAAATGGCGAAATAGCTCTCGAAGATGAAGCAAAAGTACTTTTAGGTAATGATGAAGTTAGAAAAAAATATCTAGGTGGATAAAAGAGGGTCTAATGACTCTCTTTTTGTTGGCAAGTAGGACAAATACCCTCAAAAGTTATAAGAGTATTTGTTATCTTATATCCACTTTCTTTTGCAGTATTGTTAGCGATCCAAGTATCATCAACTTTTATATCTTTTAGCTCTCCGCATTTAGTGCAAAAAAGATGAGCATGATTTTCTTTTGTGATTTCATATCTTGCTTTGTGTTGAGGTATCTTAACCTCAGTTAAAAATCCATTATCCGTCATGGAATTGATATTTTTATATACAGTTGCCAAAGAGATATAAGGAAAGATATTTTTTAGAGATTCATAAAGATTGTCTATATCTATATGCCCACTTTTTTCTATTTCGTCGATCATATACATTCTTTGAGGTGTTGCTTTTAAGTTATAGCCTTTTAAAACATCTCTATAATCTTTTATCATATTAATATCCTATTACTTTACTGTATTATATTTGACAAATATTGTACAAAAGTTACAACTAAATGTCAACAAAAGAAATAATTACATATCTAAAATAATATGTTTTTT
Organism: Campylobacterales bacterium; assembly: GCA_027038335.1. Classification (GTDB taxonomy): domain Bacteria; phylum Campylobacterota; class Campylobacteria; order Campylobacterales; family JALSKU01; genus JALSKU01. Next base: position 5,149 of record JALVWI010000111.1, read on the forward strand.
ATAATTATTTTCTCTTAATAATATATAGATATAATTGTCAAAGGAGAAATATTTTATTTTGATATGATAAAAGCTATTGCAGTAATATTATAATTTACAAATGCTGTATCTGTTATCTTTAATCATCATTTTTAGTATTATCTTTAGACGATTTGATTGCATTTTCCAAAGCATTTTTTGCAACTTCCCATGCTCTAAGTCCAAGTTTTTTTGATTCTTTGGCAACTTGTTCTATATTTTCTTTTTTTATACTTTTAATTTTTTTATCTATTTGAAGTTCACTTAACTTATTTGTTAAAGTTTTTCTCAATTCATTGACTTTTGGACTTTCTTTGAGTTTTTCTACCTTTTTTAAAATATTCTCTTTTGTATCAGCTGTAATCTTCATAAGTCTAGTCATGGAATTATCAAGTTCCAAAACAATATTTTCTAAAATATTTCTAGAAATTCCCTTTGAATTTTGTGCGGCATTTTTTATCAAATCTATAAAATCACTATTTAAATCTATGATATTTAAACCTTCAAAAAGTATCTTTTCCTCTTTTTGATCTCTTATTTCATCTGGCAAAAATTCTAAATTGTCATTAAAATCATTTACCGCATTTGCAATACCGTTTTTAATACCTTTAACCGTGCCTTTTAAGATCTCTTTGGCAAATGCTTGATACTCATCTGCAATGTTGACTGCCACATTGAGTACTGTTTTTGCTGCTTCAAGTGTTTTAGTTTTTGAAAAGTCGTCTCCTCCTATCGTTTGAAAAATAATATTTTGTATGATAGTCTCTATAACCTCTTCTATATTTTTTTGATTTTCTATGGTTGTTATGATAGCTTCTTCAGTTGTCTCGTTTAGTATTCCAAGGAGTAAGACTTCTTTTAACTTAGTATCGCTTATAGCCTTTTCTATAAAGAGTGATGTTTTATCATCTGTTGTTTTTGAAAATTCTTCTATATCCTTGTATATATCTTGCAATATATCTCTTAACTCATTTTTTTGAAGTTCTATCTCTTGCTTTAGTTTTGTTACAAGAGAAATTTTTTTATAAATTTCTTCTTCTCTTTTCTGCGAAAGGGCTTGCATACTTCCATCTATAACTGAAGAAATTGTACTTATATTTTCAATATTTTCACTTTCAAGTATTTTAATATAACTTTTTATCAATTCAACAACTCTGAGTTTTTTGCTTTCATCATTTTTCAGTCTATTTATTTTTTTCTTTGTGATATTGTAACAAGCATTTTTTATATTGATTTCTAATTTTTGTATCTCTTTATCATTGCCTATCTCTTGTAAAAATTCATCTTTTAAGCTTTGCATTTTATATCCTTATATAATTATTTTAATATTTTTGTCTTTTTTTAAAGACTCATAAATGCTTTTTCTATCTTCATCACTATGCACTACAAGCGAGAGTATATAACTATCATATTTACCATTTTTACTTTTTTTTGAAAAAATAAGATTATAATTTCTTTTCCCCAATAACTCTTTTATTGAGTTTGTTAAGTCATCTTTTTTGTCCGTGATAAGCTTATACTCCCAGTTGCAAGGATAGTTAAGTCCAAGCTCCTTGTCAAGCTTTTCGTTTGAAGTGTCCACTTTTACCTCCACTTTTTTCTTCAAGCATTATATCTTTTAGTATCATTGATTTGTCAATAGCTTTTGCCATATCGTAGATAGTAAGCAAACCTATACTAACACCTGTTAGTGCCTCCATCTCAACCCCGGTTTTACCTTTTAGTTTTGCTGTTAGTGTTAGTTTAAAACCGGGAAGCTTGGGTAACTCTTCTACATCACAGTTCAGGGATGTTAACATAAGGGGATGGCACATAGGAATAAGTGAACTTGTTTGTTTTGCTCCCATTATGGACGCAATAACTGCCGTTTGCAAAACAGGACCTTTTTTTGTTTTATTTTGCACTATCATATCATAAGCATTTTGACTCATTTGTATGATACCGCTTGCTTTTGCAACTCTTGAAGTATCCTCTTTTGGTGAGACATCTACCATTTTTGGTCTATCTTGTTCGTCTAAGTGAGTTAATTGCATTTATAATCCTAAAAAATATTTTTTTAATTTTACCATATTTGGTATAATATAGTATGAAATATTTAAAATTAATAGAAAAAAACGATTATCTTCATTTAAAATGTATAAATGTATGGGATATGTACCATGCAAAAGAAATACAAGATGAAATAAATCTAGCAATTTTAAAAGCTAAAAATTTTGACAAAATTGCTATAGATCTTTCCGGGTTAAAAGATCTAGATACGGCAAGTGCTATTATGATTTATGAACTTGTGGGATTTTTTAAAGAAGATAAAAGTGTAGAGTTTTTAAAAGCAAGTGAAGATGAAGAAAAATTTATAGACTTTATATACTCTTCCATTGCAAAAGAAAGAGGTACTCCTATAAATATAAAGCCATTAAATTTTATAGAAAAAATAGGTAAATATTTTATACATTTTTTTATGGATATTTGGTTGTTTATCAGTTTTATAGGAGAGATAACTATATCATTTTTTGCTTATATCGTTCATCCTAGCAAGATAAGATACCAATCCATCATAAAAGGCATAGAAAATGCAGGAGTAAATGCACTACCTATTGTCGCATTGACCTCTTTTTTAGTCGGTATTGTTGTAGCTTACCAAAGTGCGGTTCAATTACAAAAGTTTGGTGCAAATATTTTTATAGTAGATATGATAGGCATATCAATTACAAGAGAATTAGCTCCTCTTATTACTGCTATTGTAGTAGCAGGCAGAAGCGGATCATCTTATACTGCTCAAATAGGTGCTATGAAAATAACAAGAGAATTGGATGCTATGCAGACAATGGGGTTTGACCTTTTTAAGTTCATAGTTTTACCGCGTATTATAGCTTTGATGATAGCCATGCCTCTTATGATATTTTTTGCTGATTTGATGGGAATTTTAGGGGGAATGGTAGTATCAAACTATCAGATAAATATTTCATATGATGAATTTTTGAGAAGATTGCAAAATGTTTTAGAATTAAAACATTTTTATATAGGGCTTGCCAAAGGACCAGTATTTGCACTCCTTATCGCAAGTATAGGATGCTTTAGAGGATTTCAAGTGCGACAAAATACAGAAAGTATAGGAAAATATACCACTATAAGTGTTGTAAATGCTATTTTTTTAGTTATTGCCTGTGATGCACTTTTTTCTATTATATTTACAAAACTTGGAGTATAAATGGCAAAGAGAGTTGTTGAGGTAAAAAATGTCATAACAAGATTTGGTTCAAAAATTATACATAACGGCGTTAATTTGTATGTAAACGAGGGAGAGATATATGGGCTTTTAGGTGGAAGCGGAAGCGGGAAGTCAACTCTATTAAATGAAATGATTATGCTGCTAAAGCCAACAGGAGGTGCAATATCCGTACTAGGAAAAGATATTATAAATATATCCGCAAATGATGCTTTATATTTAAAACATAACTGGGGTGTACTATTTCAAAGTGGAGCTTTATTTTCATCTTTAAATGTAAAAGAAAATATAGATGTATTGTTAAAAGAATATACCAAGCTAAATCAAAAGACAAGAGATGATATAATAAAGTTAAAGATTGAGTTAGTCGGTTTAAAGATGGATGTTTTAGGGCTTTATCCAAGTCAATTAAGTGGCGGTATGATAAAAAAAGTAGCTCTTGCAAGAGCTTTGGTCATGGATCCAAAGATACTTTTTCTTGATGAGCCTACAAGTGGTCTTGATCCTGTCGGTGCTCAAGAGTTTGATGATATGCTTTACAATCTTAGAAATATGTTAGGTTTTAGTGTAATTATGGTTACGCATGATCTTGATACTGTTTGGAATATAGTTGACAGACTTGCACTATTAGGTAATGCAAAAGTAGTAGCCGAGGGAACACTATCGGAGGTTTTGAAAATTGATGAACCTACGGTAAATAGTTTTTTTAAGGGAAAAAGAGGATTGCTAAGAAGGAGGACAAATGGAAAGTAGAAGCAATTATGCAATAGTAGGGATTTTTGTTTTGCTTTTTAGTGCAGGTGTAGTTTTGTTTGCATTTTGGCTTGGTAAATATGGTTTTAATGACAAATATGATTATTATAAGGTTTATACAACTGAGTCTGTTTCAGGACTTAGTGTAGATGCTTCTGTAAAATATAGAGGTGTAGATGTAGGTTCGGTTGATAAAATCTCCATAAATCCTAAAAATACCAAAGAGATTATGATACTTTTAAAAGTAAAAAAAGGAACACCTGTTACAAAAGGAATGTTAGCAGAATTGAAATATTTTGGTTTAACAGGGCTTGCTTATATAGAACTGACAGGCGGTAAAGCAGGAGCGCCTCTTTTGAAAAGTAAAAACGGAGAAATCCCTGTTTTAAAAACAAAACCTTCTATTTATAGTAGGCTTAATGCTACTTTAAATGATATTACCTCTAAAACATCTACAACTTTAGATAGAGTTAATAAACTTTTAAATGATAAAAATATAGCAAATATTAGCCAAACCATAGAAAATACCAAAGAAGTAACCGGAGCATTAAAAGATTCTAAAGAAAATATAAAAGAGGCAATAGCTAATTTTGTAAAAATTGAAAAAAATATTAATACCCTAAGTAGTTCTTTGCAAAATACTTCAAAAAAAATATCTTCATCATCTGATGCTTTCAAAGATATGTCAAATTCTATCAAAGAAGTAGCAAAACAAAAACTTGATCAACTTGTGCTATCGATAAATAGTGTTTCAACGCAGGCTAACAAACTTATAAAAGATATTTTAGATAGTGTTAATGAGGGTGATTATAACTTAAAGAAAATTTCTGCTTCTACTATTACGCAGATCAATCAATCCATAAGAGAGTTAAAACTTTTATTGAAACAAAGTAAGGAAACCGTGGAGGAACTTAAAAATTCACCAAGTGATCTATTGTATAAAAAACAGGCGCCAAATTTAGGACCGGGAGAAAAAATGCCATGAAAATATCATATTTATTTCTAATTATATTGCTATTTGGAGGTTGTGCCACAAAAACACTTCCACCTATAAAAAAATATACTATAGATGAAAATATAAAAAAAGTAAATTTACATATTTCAAATTGTAAAAGTATAAAAGTTGAATTTCCAAAAAGTAATGATGAAATTTTTAGTAAAAATATCATATATCAAAAAGGATTGGAGAAAAATTCATACTATTTTAGTAAATGGTATGAAACTCCAAATGATATGCTTTATAAGTATATTTTATCTCTTTTGCAGAAAAATAGAATTTGCAAAACAATTTTGCCTGAAGATTTTAACGGTAATACAAAATTTATACTAAGCATGGATATTTTGGACTTTGTTCAAAAATTTTATTCTGATAAAAGTTATGTAGAAGTAAGAGTACTTTTTTATATTAAAGATAAAAATGATAACATTATAAGTCAAAAACTTTTTAATGAAACTGCAAAATGTAGTTCAAATAATGCAATAGGTGCCGTAAAAGCCTTTAATGAAGCTTTAAAAAAACTTATGCAGGATTTTACTATATGGCTTGATGAAACAAGTGTGCTATAAACTAGTATTTAAAATCAACGACTTTTGTTGTAATTTCCTCATTTTTTAATGTAGAAATTACTTTTAAATGTTCAGCATGTGTAGCATAACTTTTAAGATCATCTATTGAATCAAAATCACTTACAAGTACCAAATCGTATGCTCTTTCTTCATCGGCAAAATTTATGCCTACTTGATAAAATTTTATAACATTTATTTTTTCTTTAAGCGATAAAATGATATCTTTTACTCTTTGCTTATTATTTTCTGAGTTATCTTTGAGTTTAAAAAATACTATATGTCTTATCAATTTTTCATCTCCAATGCTTCAAGATATGTTTTTTTGTCATTTAAATTAATAAATGGTTTTTCATCTTCAAAATCTATATATTCAGTATTTAAGATCTTTGTTAAGATTCTAAGCTTGTGAACATCTTGTTCTATCATTTTTAAAAGCTCATCTTCACAACTATTTTTATAAATAGAACACAATGGATGGATGCCTTCTTTTGTTCTAGGTATTATGATATCCAATGAACTATTATCATTTTCATATAATTTTTTAAAATGCTCAATACTAAAAAAAGGAGTATCAACGCTTATAGCAAAGATTTTTTTAAAACTATATTTTTTAAACACACTATACATTGCAACTGCAGGTGAATGTACTGCTGATAAAGGATCATCTTTTTCATAAAAAGCAATATCTTCTATAAAATTGGCTTTAAAATCAAATTTATCTTTATGCTTGGTACTGATATAGATGTTTGTAAAATAGGGCTTAAATTTTTCAAATTGAAACTGAGCCAATGAGTTTTTCCCGCCAAAAGGAAGAAGAGCTTTATCTTCTCCCATTCTTCTACTCTTTCCGCCCGCAAAAATGATGCAGGCAATATCTGTATATTTCGATTCCCCTTCCATTATAAGTCTCTTGGATCTATTATTTTCCCTGCAATCGCACTAGCGGCCGCTACTGCAGAATTTGCTAGATATATCTCACTGCTCCTATCTCCCATTCTGCCTACAAAATTTCTATTAGTAGTAGAAACACATTTTTCATTTTTGCCTAGTATTCCCATATATCCTCCTAAACATGCACCGCAAGTAGGATTGCTAAAAACTGCTCCAGCTTCACAAAATATATCAGTCAAACCCTCTTTTTGTGCTTGAAGTGCTATTTTATTGGTAGCTGGAGTTATTATCATTCTGGTTTTTTTAGCAACTTTTTTACCTTTTAATATCTTAGCTGCTATTCTTAAGTCTTCTAGTCTTCCATTTGTACAACTTCCTATAAAAACTTGATCTATTTCTATATTATCACTTACAGCTTGTTCTATATATTTTCCGTTTGATGGAAGGTGCGGATAAGCGACTACAGGGCTCATTGAGGAAACATCTATCTCAATAGTTTGGACATAAGTAGCATTACTGTCGCTGTAAAAATATTCCGGTTCATCTCTTAAGGTTTTATCTTTTAGAAACTCTTTTGTTATTTCATCTGCTGCAATGATTCCATTTTTTGCACCGGCTTCTATAGCCATATTGCAAAGTGAGAACCTATCATCCATTCCTAAGTATTGTATGGTATCACCTGTAAATTCAAGAGTTTTGTATAAAGCTCCATCAACTCCAAGTATCCTTATAACTTCAAGAATAATATCTTTCCCGTATATATGTTTTCCGGGTTTTCCGTTTAAAATAACTTTAATAGCTTCAGGTACTTTAAACCAATTTTTTCCTGTTACCATGGCATAAGCCAAATCAGTTGAGCCCATTCCTGTAG
>JALVWI010000112.1 GCA_027038335.1 Campylobacterales bacterium
CAAATTTTACAAGGATAAAAATGGACAATAAATGTAAAAGAGCTTACATAACTACACCGATATATTATGTCAATGATGTTCCTCATATCGGGCATGCTTATACTACTATCATTTGTGATACACTAGCAAGATACTCAAGGCTTACGGGGCTTGAAACTTACTTTCTAACAGGCACGGATGAGCATGGACAAAAGATAGAAGAAGCCGCTAAAAAAAGAGGTAAAAGTGCTAAGCAGTATGCTGATGAGATAAGCGGATACTTTAAAGATTTGTGGGATGAGTTTGAGATAAGTTATGATAAATTTATCCGAACGACTGACAAAGAGCATATCAAAGGTGTTCAAAAAGCATTTGAAGTAATGTATAAAAAGGGTGATATTTACAAAGATATGTATGAAGGACACTATTGTGTTAGCTGTGAATCCTTTTTTACTAAAAATCAACTCATAGATAACGAATACTGCCCAGACTGCGGAAAGCCGACAAATATAGTCAAAGAGGAGAGTTACTTTTTTAAACTCTCCAAATATGAAAAAAAACTGCTTGAGTGGTATAATGACAAAGAAAACTGTGTTTTGCCCAAAGGTAAAAAAAATGAAGTGATAAGCTTTGTTGAGCAGGGGTTAAAAGACTTATCGGTAACTAGGACAAGTTTTGACTGGGGCATAAAACTTCCAAAAAGTATAAATGATCCAAAACATGTGATGTATGTATGGCTTGATGCACTTTTAAACTATATAACAGCTCTTGGATATGGAGATGATGAAAAACTGATGAAATTTTGGCCGGCTACTGTTCATGTAGTAGGCAAAGATATACTAAGATTTCATGCGATTTATTGGCCTGCATTTTTGATGAGTTTGGATCTTCCTTTGCCAAAACATATAGCAGCTCACGGATGGTGGACAAGAAACGGTGAAAAGATGAGCAAATCAAAAGGCAATGTGGTAAACCCCCGTGATGTAGCCAATGCTTACGGCTTGGAAAATTTTAGATATTTTATGCTTAGAGAAGTACCTTTCGGTCAAGATGGAGACTTTTCACAAAAGGCTTTGATGGATAGGATAAATTCCGACCTTAGCAATGACCTTGGCAATTTAGTCAACAGAGTTTTAGGAATGAGCGGTAAATATTTTGATATGAAAGTCAACTCCAAAGATGTGGAAAAATTTCACAAAAAAGAGTTAGAGGAAGCTACAAATATCATAAATAATTTATATACCTACATATACGATATGCAACTAAACAGATACCTTGAAGGACTTTGGAAAGTTTTAACCATAGCAAACCAATCCATTGCAACTTATGAGCCTTGGAAAAAGATGAAAGAGTCAAAAGAAGATGAAGCTATGGCTCTTGTGGCACTCATTGCCAATCTTTTGGTAAAAGTCTCCATTATGCTTCATCCCGTGATGCCAAAAAGCACTCAAAAGATAGCTTCTGTTTTTGGAGTTGAAATCAATACCGAAAGTTACAAAAAATATATAGAAAATGAAGAGTTACTAGGTGAAATTACTTTAGAAAAAATTCCTCCTCTTTTTCCAAAGATAGAAAAAATGCTGATGACTTCTCCTGAACCTACAACTGTCAAAGAGACAAAAAAAGATAAAAAAGAGGATACAAAAAGTGACGGTATCATTACTATAGATCAATTTTTCCAAACAAAGCTCAAGATAGGAACGATTTTAGAAGCCGTAGAGGTAGAAGGTAGTGATAAACTTTTAAAACTGCAAGTTGATTTAGGAGAGGAAAAACCAAGACAGATAATCGCAGGTATCAAAGCCTACTACAAACCTGAAGAGTTACTTCAAACCCAGATATGTGTAGTATCCAATTTAAAACCTGCCAAAATATTCGGTCATAAAAGTGAAGGAATGTTGCTAGCTGCAAAAGATAAAAACTCTCTTTCACTTATGAGACCTCAAAACAGAGTTGCCGACGGTTCTTCGGTTGGATGAGGATAGAAAGTTTAGCTAAGATAATAGACGGAGAGCTTTTAAACTTTCCGTCTATTACTTATATAGATCAAGTAAAGATAAATGCTAAAAAGGTAAAAAGAGCTGATGCGTTTATCTGCAAAAATGATAAAGATATACGAAATGCCATACAAAACGGTGCTTATGCCATCATAAGTGAAATAAATCTCCAAATCAGTGATGATGAAATAGCATGGATAAAAGTTGATAGTGTTGAAAAAGCTATCATAAGATACTTAAGATACAAAACAATCCAACTTCAATCAAAATTTTATCTATGTGATAGTGTTACTTATGAAATACTGCAAAGTGCTGTATTGTCAAAAGATATTATCTTTTTGAGTAATGATATATTTGATAATTTTTTAAAAATTGTTAATGCAAATGACAATACTATCTTTATATCGACCGATAAAAAAGTGCTAAATGACATTTATCCAGCTTATTTAATAGTCGAAGATACAGATAAAAATTTTGTTAAGATAGTAAAAAAAATGCTTTTTAAGATAGAGTTGATATATCAAGATACTTTTTATAAAGATATTTATCTGCCTCCTGTTTTTATAAAGCAATTAAATAAAGCCATAAAGTTTTCAAAGAAATTCTCCTTCGACTTCTCGTTTGAAAATATCTCTTTGCAAAGTCATTTTAAACCTATCTTTATAGATAACTCATTAAATATAAAAGATTTTGGACAAACAGGTAAAGTTTTTGTAGAAGAAAGAGATAAATCAAACATAAAAGAAGAGATAATCCACTTAAACAAATATGCAAAATATGCTAAAAATATACTTTTAATTCCTGAGCAATATGAGGAAAAATATGATACTATCGAAACAAAGATATATACAAGTTTTGATGACATAATAAAATACAGTAAAGAAAATTATAATTTTTTTCTAATTTTAAATAAAGAAAAAAAAGATATATTTACGCTTTTAAATCATATAAAACAAAAACAAGAAAAAAGGAGTCTATTTTGAGTGAAGAATCCGACTCGAGTAGCAACAGTTA
>JALVWI010000113.1 GCA_027038335.1 Campylobacterales bacterium
AATACTATTATCGAAACCAAACTAAGTACTCTTCTTGCTATCGGTAAAAATATCATTATAGATGGGCGGCCGCCGAAATATTTTAAAGGTTTAAAATCTCATGCCAAAAGATACGGTCATATACCTACTGCGATAAATTATCCCGGAAGTGAAAACTACAAAACAACAGCTAAAGGCAGTACTATAAAAAGTATAAATAAACTCAAAAAACTTTATCATAATTTACCAAAAAATAAAAAGATTATACTCTATTGCGAGGATGGAGCAGACGCAGCTATGAATTTTTTGATACTTAAAAAACTTGGATATAATGTTTCTGTATATGACGGCTCTTGGCTAGAATGGGGAAATGATCCCAACCTTCCTGTGGAAAAATGATATGAAAACTACTGCATACAAAGGTTCAATATTTAAAAAACTTTTTATGCTTGTTTTTATAACTACTTCCATACTTTTTGTGCTAGGATATATATTTTTTATATATAAATTTACACAAAATGAAATGATTCAAAATAAAAAATTATCAATAATCATAGAAAAAACTTTATCTCAAGATTTGGCAAAATTGATACTTTTGGATAATGTATCTTCAGCAGCAGACATAACTGCAAAACTAAAATCTTTTGATAAAATAATATCTGTTGTTGTTTTTGACAAAAAAGGTACCCCTATATACCAATATAGTAAAAATAAAAAAAGTTTTAGAGTAAATATGATACCTAAAACTATCGGTTATCAAGCTAAAGGTGATATTTTTAATGTCAATGTAGAAGCTATTTATATGGGAAGAAAATTGGGGATGATAAACATGAAAATAAAAAGAAAAACTATCATTCAAATATTAAACAATAATATGAATTTTATAATCCTGTCTTATATTTTTATCTTATTTATTTCATATCTACTTGCATATTTATATGCAAAATATTTTACCAAACCTATCATAAAGTTGGTTCATTTTTTAGATACTATCGAATGGACAGCCTCTTTGAAAAAAAGAATTAGTACAAATGAAGATAACGAATTTGGCAAACTTTATGAAGAGGTAAATATCATGCTTTCTAAGCTTGAATCAGCTTATGAAGAGCAAAAGATAGCAACAGTTGCTTTTGAAACACAAAATGGAATCATTATAGCTGATATTGGTGATAAAATACTTCAAGTAAATAGTGCTTTTAGCAAAATCACCGGCTATAAAAAAGAGGAAGTTATTGGAAAAAATACTTCTGTGTTAAGATCTGATTTACATAATGATGATTTTTATGACTACATTAACAATAGAGTAAGACAAGAACATTTTTATAGTGGAGAGATATTTTTTAGAGATAAACATAAAAATATGAAAAATCTTTCACTAACAATTCAGCCTGTTTTTAACGATAAAAATCAGATCAGATACCTTGTATATTCTTTTTTAGATATTACGCAACAAAAAGAGACAGAGGCAGAATTAAAATATCTTCAAAGCTATGATCCTCTTACCGGTTTGGCAAACAGAAGTCTTTTTATCAATACTTTACAATCAAGAATCAATATCAATCACGCTAGAAAAAGATGGCACACTCTTTTGTGTATAGATATCAATGATTTTAAATCTATCAATGATATATATGGCCATGAAGTTGGAGATTGGATACTTAGAGAATTAGCCCAACGACTCAAAGAGGAGTTTAAAGATAGTGACTTTATAGGAAAGATAGGAATCGATGAATATATCATATCAAAAAGAAATATAGGAGATACTAAAGATGAGGCATTTGGAAATAGTGAGAAGCTTATAGAAAGGTTGAATAATATAGTAATACATACATTTAACATCAATCATATAGTAGTCAATATATCCATAAAAATTGGCATAAATGTATATAACCACTTGGAAAAAGATGCAAAGATTATACTAAAAAGAGCTGATAGTGCTTTACAAACGGCAAAAAAAGAGGATAAAAAGGTAGCATTCTTTGATAAAGACATGGAATCAAAATCTTTAAAATACTTCAAAACATACAATGAGCTTTTGATAGCTCTAAAAGAGAAACAGTTTGAATTATATTATCAACTACAATATAAAGATGATAAAAGTATTTATGGAGCTGAAGCACTTATCAGGTGGAATCATCCTCAAAAGGGTGTTATTTCTCCTGTAGATTTTATAGGAATTGCTGAAAATAAAGATATTATTATCGATATAGGAGATTGGGTCATAGATGAAGGATGCAAACAACTTTCGCTATGGCAGAAAGATGAGAAGACAAAAGAATTGGTTTTAGCGGTCAATGTAAGTACTAAACAATTTTATCAAGACAATTTTGTAAAAAAAGTTATAGATAAAGTTAAAAAATACAATATTGTTCCCTCAAAATTGAAACTAGAACTAACAGAATCTCTGATAGTTAATGATTTTAAAAATGTTATATCAAAAATGAAACAATTAAGAAAATATGGCATACAAATCTCTATAGATGATTTTGGTACCGGATATTCATCTTTACAGTATTTGAAAAACTTTCCGGCAGATCAGATAAAAATAGATCAAACTTTTATACTTAATTTAACCAAAAGTAAAAATGACGCCGCCATAGTCAAATCTATAATAGAGCTTGGAACCGCTTTGGGCTTTGAAGTAATAGCTGAAGGTGTAAAATCAAAAGAGCATTTTGAATTGCTAAAAGAGTTAGGTTGTAAATATTATCAAGGGTATTATTTTGCAAAACCTGTAAAATCAATCCAAATTTTGCAATAGAATTTGTTGTAGTAGTGCTTATGCTTGAAGATTAGAGATTTTTAAAAAAGTTATAGGTTTATCTACATGGTGTTAAATCAAAACTTTTTTAAAAGAGTAAAACTTCAATGATGAGTACTAATGCAATAAAGTCTATTGCAAAATTTGGGATTAAATGAAATATTATAAACTGAGTGCTAAATTTTCATTTTAAGCAGTATTATACTATAGTAATTTTATTCTAATAGAAAAGGAAATAATATGCTGCG
>JALVWI010000114.1 GCA_027038335.1 Campylobacterales bacterium
ATATTATCCATAGTAGCGTAAAAAAACCCTTAATAACATAAAAGTAAAAAATATTTTAATAAGAGTATATTTATCTTATTAATTTTAAAGCAATAAAAGTAAAAAATATTTTACTTTTTAAGTTATTATAAAGGCATATAGTTTTATAATTATTTCAAAACAATTTATATGAAGGCACTAAAATGAATGAATATGTCTTTTACAGCCCCGAAAAATTAGAGTTTCCATTAAATGAAAGTATTAAAATAATTGATGATCCAAAAAAAGTAAATGAAACTTGTATAATATCTAATTCAAAAGAGATAAAAGCTGAGGTTTATGCTCCTGAAATTAACTTTTATATAAAAAATAGTCAAGACTCCATAGCGGATATGATAAAAAATATCGAAATACTCTATACCATTAGAAGTATAAAGCTTGATTATGCGAGTGATTTTGAAAATGAAAAAAAGATAGGCAATAAACTTTTATTAGTAGGAGAAAAAGAGGAACTATTGCAAATAGAGGAGTTTTTTAGTGATGATTTTGACCTCTATTTTGCCGGGAGTGAATCAGTAGTAAAGATAGAGGGAACTATCGGGGAGTTAGTTGTTGAGTTGAGCAGAAACGGAAAAATCACCTCTTTAGCGGTAGATCAAATGATATGGTTTAACGCACCAAAGTCCGCTTTTAAACAAAATGGGGTGTATGATCCTATAAAAGACGGTATAGAAAATGTAGCAAATAGAGTGAAAAAAAATATAAAACATTTTAGTTATAAAAAAGCTATAAATTACAACCCCGATATTTGCCAATATAAAGGAAGAGTAACAAAGGACGGTAGTGATATTTGCGGGGATTGTGCAAATATTTGCCCGACCAATGCGATACTTAAAATAGATGAAAAAAAAGAGCTTAAATTTACTCATGAGGATTGTGAAACTTGTGGAGGATGTGTTAGCGTTTGTCCTTCAGGTGCATTAGATCTGGCTGCAACTCCAAGAGAGTATATGTATGAAGCTAGCAATCTTTTAAAAGATTATAAAATTTTAGTGATACCTGAAGTTATGGATATAGAAAACTTAAATGTAAAACTTCCTCAAAAAGTTTTACCTCTTATCATAGGCGGTAGAAAATTTTTACACGAAGCTCATCTTTTAAGCCTGTTTCAACAAAGTGGAGCACAAGTGGTTTTTTATACAAACTTTTTATCAAAAGGAACTCTATCGGCACTTGATATGGTAAATGAGATAGGCAAAAGAAAGTATGGCAAAGAGTTAGTGTTAGTTGCTATGAATGAGTCTGAGCTTGAAGATGTTTTACAAAATGTAGAGTATATTGAAGGTAGCAGATACTCTATAGATGAGCTTGGTTTAAATAAAAGAGAGATATTTGCTGCAAGGCTTTCTTACCTTGTAGGAGAAGATGATCTAGGTGTTTATGAAAATAAAGATGAGTATATCCATTATGGAAAAGTTATCATCAATGAAAACAATTGTACCTTATGTCTAAGTTGTGTAGGAGCTTGTAATGTAAAAGCTTTAACAGCACATCCGGAAGATAACTCTTTGAGATTTAACGCTTCCATCTGCACAGATTGTACATATTGTGCGGTAGTGTGTCCTGAGAGTGATTGTATAGAAGTAGTAAGAGATAAGTTTGAACTCAAAAAAGAGTCTTTTAAACAAGTAGTTATGGCAAAAGATGAACTTTTTAAATGCGTTGAGTGTGGTAAAGAGTTTGCTCCTAGAAAAGCTGTTATGAAAATAGCACAAATGATGACACCAATGTTTAACGGGGATGAGGCAAAGATAAGAACACTTTACTGTTGTGAGACCTGTAAAGCAAAAGTTATGCTAAAAGCTCAAATAAAAGGTTAAAAATGGATAAAAAAGCGATAAATCAAGCAAGAGCGATATATTATGGACTATTTAGTTCACTATTTGCATTTGTTTTGGAAGAGGAGAGATTTAGGGGTGTCAAAGAGAGTGTAGAGTTACTAAATAAAAATCCTTTGGATGAGCATTCTCAAAAAGCATTATCAAATATGCTCTCTATCATTAATACCGTGGGACTAAAGATATTGGAGAGTGAATATGATGCTATATTTTATGATCTTAGTAGCGATCCTGTACCTACAACTGCTTCATTTTATGAAGAGGAGAGAGATGACGGTAAAAAAAGAATTGCAATGGTAAATTATGTTTTACAATCAAAATATAGAAGAGATGATAAAAAATTTACCGACCTAGAGGATGATATTGGATTTATTTTCTCTTTTATGCAAAAACTTATCCTTGATGAGGCAGAGGGTGATGATAAGGCTTCATTTTTAGAGAGAGAAGTTTTTAGAAATGTTTTAAATGAATTTGTGGATGAATTTGTAGAAAATGTTTATATGCATGAAAATTCTGCATTTTATCAAGAGGTTGCACTTTTGCTAAAAGTTTTTATAGAGTTTGAAAGAGCTTACCTCGGTATAAATAAACCGCAAGAAAGGATAAAACCTATCAAGGAAAAAGAGGTATTTATCTCAGATGCAGAAGCTAAAAGAAGGCTTGAAAATAAAAGAAAAAAATCAGAAGAAGTTGTAGAGTGTGTGGTAGAAGTCGGTGGAGATGTAGAGGACGAGGTTTAGAAGGATTTAGGATTTAGGTTTTAGGGGGTAGGATAAATTAATTTTTCTAAACCCTAAATCCTGCATCCTAAATCCTCGTAAGAGATATGGAATATTCCTACGGGAATATTCCATATCTCTTACGGCATTGAGATAAATTCAAAAAAAGGAGTAAAGATGCAAAGCAAAAGAAGAGAATTTTTGAAAAAAGCTCTTGTCGGCTCTGCAGCGTTAGCTACGGCTAGTGCGGCAATGGCAAATGAGCGGCCTTCAAAAGTTCAAGGCTCAAACGGCGTTGTAGTAGGTTACTCTCCAAAAAAAGAGATTCTTTATAAAAAGACTGCTCATTGGAGAGAGTACTACAGTGTAGCATCTTAAA
>JALVWI010000115.1 GCA_027038335.1 Campylobacterales bacterium
ACCTTTTTTATTATTTATTTCTTTTTGTTTAATGACTCATATAAAAAATCATTTCAGGCTAGAGTTTATTTTGATTTAAGCGAGTACAGTAAAGCTTATACACTTTCCAACGAAGCATATCTAAGTGATCCTTACAACAGAATGGCACTTACTATACTCAATGCAAGCAAGGCCGCTTTAAAATATAAACAATATATAAAAGAGGCAAAAAAATATCTTAAGACAATAGAAACTATGAGTGCTCAAAAAAGTATAAGTACTACACAACTTGCAAAGATCAAGATGATATGTGAAGTTATGATGGGTCAATATGAAAAACTTAGACCGATAGTTATAAATGACGGTAACTTGGTAGAAGCTACCACAAAAGAGTATAAAAAATTTAAGAAAATATATGAAGAACTTTTTAAAAAATAATATAGATAGATTTTTGCAATATAAACAAAAAGTAAGAGGTTTTAGTGATACAACATTAAAAACTTATAAGCTAAATCTTTTAGAGGCTATTGATCACATAGATATTACTAAAGAAGAAAATATTGTTATAATGCAACTTATGCCTTACCGTCTTTATATCGCAGATAAAAGTAAAAAAACTATAGCAAAAAAGATAAGCATCATAAGAAGTTTTGTAGAGTTTTTAAAAAATGACGGAATAGATATAAAACTTTTAAATGATGAGAGTATAAAGTTGCCTAAAACTTTGCCAAAACCGGTAGAATTTAGATATATAAAAGAGGCATTAAAAGCTTCTAGTGAAGAAGAGGAATTGATCGTGCTTCTTTTGTATGGATTTGGACTTAGAGTATCAGAGCTTTCTCATTTAAAAGTGAAAGATATACAAAATGATTGGATAAGAGTCAAAGGCAAAGGAGATAAGACAAGGAATATTCCTGTATTGCCTTTAATAAAGAGTAAAATTAATTCATATTTGGAAAAAAATATAAAAAAAGTGTATATTTTTGAAAAAAATGGACAAAAATTAAGCGAAAATGCTCTAAGATATAAAGTAAATAAAATTTTTGGTAAAATAGGGATCAAAGTTACGCCTCATCAACTCCGCCACTCTTATGCAAGTGATTTGTTGAATGGTGGAGGAAGGATAAGTGATGTGAGTAAACTTTTGGGTCATAGTTCTATGTCAACAACAGAGATATATACCAAGC
Organism: Campylobacterales bacterium; assembly: GCA_027038335.1. Classification (GTDB taxonomy): domain Bacteria; phylum Campylobacterota; class Campylobacteria; order Campylobacterales; family JALSKU01; genus JALSKU01. The sequence goes on from JALVWI010000115.1 coordinate 1,167, forward strand.
TTGATAGTGAGTATAAGCTTAAAAATTATAAGATGGCTCATCCGCTATCAAAAAAGGAGATAATTTGAACAAAATATCTAAGATAATACAAAAAAAATTTTCTAATGTTTTTGTAGCTATACTTGCAGAAAAAAATGAGTATATTCTTAGATATATTGTAGTTAAAAATGGAAAAATTATAACAAATGAAGATATAAGATTTCCCATGGATGAGGATAAAAAACTCTCATCAGACATAAGGGAGTTTTTAGCCTCGCTACAAAACAATTACAAATTTGTATATATTTCATATCTTTTAGATTCAGTAGGTCAAAACTGTGTACCCACTTGTAATGAAAAAGAGTTTTCCAAATACAATCTCAATAAAGAGAAAATTGTTTATATATGTGTAAAAAATAAGTGGTCTGCATACTCTTTGAAAAGTGATATTGAATGGGTCAAGACACTATTTGAAGAATCTGGGATAGATTTTATATATTCTCCGTTTATTATTTTAAATGATTTTATACACAATAAAAAGCAAATGGTAAAAAACAATCTTTTTATTTTATATACAGAAAATTTTATAACTCTTATGATATTTGATCATGATAAATTGATATTTAGTGCTTTTTTAAAAATCCCTTATAAAGAATTTGATTTTGTAGAAGATGAGAGTGAGCCAAAATTTGAAGAGAGTGAAAGTATCGTTGACGGTATAGAATTAGACAATATAGAAAGTGAAGATGAAGAGTTTGACGGGTTTGTAGATATTTCTAAACTTGATGATGAAGAAGAGAATGAAGATGATATATTGGAAAGTGCTAAAGAAGATATAGCAACATCAAATCTTGATAATTTAGAGCTTTATGGTAGAGAAGTAGTGATATTTAAGTTTATATCCTCTGCCATAGAAGAGTATTATAAAAATGATATGTATGATAGTGAATTTTTGGAAGAGATAATTATTTATAATGATTCTAATATAAGTAATGATATAATAACTATGATAGAAGATGATCTGTTTTTGGATGTAGAAATACATTCAATAGATATAAAAGAGGAGATGATAAATATGTCTATAAAAGAGGCAAATCTTTGAGTTACAGCTTTATAAAACCAAGACATAAAGAAATCATTGATACTATATCAAAAATGTGGTTAGCTTTTATAGCGATAGTTATCATTATATTGTTTGGTTTTGATTTGCTTATCAAATTAAAAGTACACTCACTTAAAAATCAAACAAAAAATTATATAATAAAGGCACAACAAGCTAATACTATTTCTAAAAAACTTCAAAAAAAGATCATTTTTTTAACCAAGGAAAAATCTGTTGCCGAAGATATTTACGCACAAAATAGTATCTTAAAAGAGAGTATCAAAAATCTTTTTGATCTTGTTCCTGATCAAATAACACTTAAAAAAGTTATTATGAAAAAAGACTCTTTGGTGTTGTATGGTATTTCCCCCTCAAAAGATACATTTAACTTTTTGCTTGGTTCGCCTTTAAAATCTATATTTCAAAGTAGTAATACTATATTTTATTTAAATAAAGACGGTTGGTATAGATTTGTCAGTAGCAATAAAATCATAGATGAAGAGGATAGGCTGTGAATATGCTTAAAAATATCGGTATCCTTAAACTTTTGATATTTTTATTTATCTTTGTTTTTGTTGTTTTTTTGATAGTTTTTTTGATTTTGGTTCCTAGTATCAAAGAACTAAGAAATGCAAAGATACAAAATGTTAAGGCATATAACAAATACTCATATATGTACAATCAACAAAAAACAAAAGAGAATGAATTAAAAAAGTTGAAACATA
>JALVWI010000116.1:0-6019 GCA_027038335.1 Campylobacterales bacterium
TTAAATCTTTTTTCAAAATCTTCCCTTTCTAACATTCTAGCCACATTAAATGTAGTAGTAAGTTCAACCAAGCCTATACTACCCATCTCAATAAACCATTTGGAATTAAAAACAATATCGGTTTTTTCAGGATCCAATATCTTAAAAACCTGTTCTTCATAAGTTTTTGCATTTTTCAAGACAGTTTCTCTGTCAAGTTTTTTTCTTGTTTCATTTTTTCCGGTAGGATCTCCTATCATGCCGGTAAAATCACCTATGACAAACTGAACTATTGCACCATATTTTTGCATAAGTGCCATCTTTTGTATCAAAACTGTATGTCCTAGATGAAGATCGGGTGCAGTAGGATCAAATCCTGCTTTTATATAGTAATTTTTACCATTTTCATAATAATTTTTTAAAAGCTCTACTACTCTCTCTTCATCAATTATTTCAGCTACGCCTCTTTTTATCTCTTTTAAAGCTTTTTGAACCATTTATCTCACCTTATTTGAGTTATTTACACCAAATAACTCTATAGTTTTATATTTTTCTTTTAATTGTCTTGTTATTTTATCATAATTATTGCTTGGAATTTCAACAATCAGTTCAAAAAAATCAGCTAACTGCTCTTCATCATTTCCAAGCTCTATACTTATGACATTTATACCTACTTTTGCCAAAAATGTCAAAAATGCCGCCAATGAGCCTCTTCTATTTTCCAAAGTTACTATGATCTTGGTTTTATTAGGTAGATCTCTAGCCCATTTTACAAATACCATAGGTGTTTTATCTTCTATAAGTTTTATGGCTTTTTCACAAAGTTTATGATGGATTGTAACATTTGAACCCTTCTTAAATGCTACTATATCATCACCGATTTTTGGATGACAACAATAATCAAACAATACATTTGATATAGAAAAATCTGCATAAAATACTAAATGATCAAATTTTTGTTTTTTTATCTTATGCTGTCCTATCTTTAAAATAGGAAAAAATATCTTATCATTTTTTGAATATTTATTTAAGACTGAAACTATATCTTTTAAAAATTGTGAATCAACAGCAGCTTTATCTATCTTTTTATAAAATTTCTCTTTTCTAAGCCATGCTAAAAGTCTTCCTTCCCTTACATGAAATATTGTACTTAAGATATTAATTGCTACTTTTTGGTTTATCTCTCTAGTTTTTTGTCTGCAATTTAGACTGATAGCATTTCTTGCTTTTGAAGTTTTAAGAGAATTTATCCAGCTACATCTATATATAGGTTTATCAGATGTTACAACATTGACTATATCACCATTTTTCAATTTGGTTAGCAATGGTACTTTTTGTTTATTGACATATACTTCTTTAGCATGATTTCCAACTTCAGTATGAACAATATAGGCAAAGTCAAGTGCAGTTGTACCTTTTGGGAGAGTAAATATATCACCTTTTGGTGAAAAAACAGAGATATCTTCGCTATAAAGATCATTTGTCGCATATTCATAAAACTCTTGTATATCCTCATTTTCTTTATGTTCTTCTTGTAATTCTTGAAGCCATTCAAGTTTTGGACTAAGACCACTCTCCTTATATTTCCAGTGAGCTGCGAGACCATATTCAGCAGATTTGTGCATATCATAAGTTCTAACTTGAGCTTCTATAATGGATTTATCATCGAAAACTGTCGTATGTATAGTTTGATAACCATTCTCTTTAGGAACAGCGATATAATCTTTAAATCTTGAAATCAAAGGACTAAAATTTAAATGTATCACACCAAGAGCTCTGTAACATTCAAGAGGTTTTTCCACTATAATTCTAATAGCCAAAAGATCCAACACTTCTTCTATACTAATACCTTTTCTTTGCATCTTAAGATATATTGAGTAGTGATGCTTTATCCTTTTTTGCAAGTCAAAACTATTATCTATAAAGCCATTATTGATAAGCAAAGTATGAATTTGTGATATAAAATGATTTAATTTTAATTGAAGTTGCTGAGAATGCTCTTGCAAATAATTATCTATCTTTTCATACTCCTTTGGCATTACTATAGAAAATGAAATATCTTCTAAAACATTTTTTATAGTAGAGATTCCAAGTCTATGAGCAATAGGAGCATATACTACAAGAGTCTCTTCTGCAATTCTTTTTTGTTTTTCAGGTCTTAATGCCTTGATAGTTAAAATATTATGCATTCTATCACATAATTTTATAACCAATACCCTTACATCTTTGATAGAAGCTACAAGCATTTTTCTAAATGAAAGTGCTGAATTTGCTAGCTTTACTCCAAGATTGGATGGTGCTAGATTTTCATCTCGTATCTCAACTATTTTTGTCAAACCCTCTACCAAATTGGCAACAGATTGCGAAAATTCATCCTTTATCTGCTCTATTGTACACTCTGTATCTTCTACTACATCATGCAAAAGTGCAGCTATGATCATCTCTTTATCACCACCGTAATTGGCAACGATATAAGCTACAAGTATAGGATGGACAGCATACTCTTCGCCACTTTTTCTGTACTGTCCTTCATGGTAGAAGATACAAAAGTTTAGAGCTTTTTCTATACTCTCATCAAATTCTATCTTATAATAAAGTAATTTTTTTGCCTGCTCAATACTTTTACAGGATTTTACCTCTTGGATCAAGTTTGTCAATACTTTTTACTTTTTTTTGGTAATTTCAGTCAAATCCAATTTGTTTTGAGCAATTTCCATCAATGCAATATCTGTAAACTTATACTTCTTTTTATCAATATCTATGACAGGTTCTGCCCCTGCACTTAATTGCTCTACTCTCTTTGCTACTGCAATAGAAAGTAAATATCTATCATCATTCAAGTTTTGCAAAGCTTTTGCGGTTATTTTTTCAAGTCTCATATTTTTCCTTTATTTTAATTAATTATTTATTTTACTATTGAACATCCGTTCAAATCACCGTTTTTTATGATATTCAATAAATTTCCCTCTTTAAACATATTGCAAACTACGATAGGTAATGAATTATCTTTTGCCAATGCTATAGATGTATCGTCCATTACCTTTATATTATCCTTCAACGCATCATCATAGCTTAATATATCAAGTTTTCTTGCATCGCTATACTTATTTGGGTCCTTATCATATACTCCATCCACTTTTGTAGCTTTTATTATCATAGATGCCTTGATCTCAATAGCTCTTAATGTAGCTGCCGTATCGGTTGTAAAAAAAGGATTACCGGTACCTGCGGCAAATATGACTATCCTTCCTTTTTCTAAGTGTCTATTTGCTTTTCTTACTATAAAAGTTTCACAAATCTGTTCCATTTTTATAGCACTTTGAACTCTAACTTGAAGTCCCATATATTCCAAAGCTTCTTGCATAGCAACAGCATTGATAACAGTTGCCAACATCCCCATATAATCCCCGCTAGTTCTTTGTATGATACCGTCTTTTGCGGCACTTACTCCTCTGATGAAATTTCCTCCGCCTATTACAATACCTACTTCTATATCATTTTCCACAAGCTCTTTTATCTCTTTGGCAATAAACTTTAATATAACAGTATCTATGCCAAAACCGTTTTGAGCAGCTAATGCCTCACCTGAAAACTTTACAAGTATTCTTTTTTTCACTTTTTCTCCTTATACATTTTACTAAAAAGTTAATTAAAATCTTATCAAACTAAGTGGATTTATATGAGCATTTTTTTGAGTAACTTCAAAAATAAGCTCACTTTTAACTCTTCCTACAACATATCCTTTTCTTATTTTTACACCTTTTTTTATTGTTGGGGCTATTCTTGACAAGTGTGCATATATTGTATGAATACCATTTGCATTTTCTACTATAACAACATTATCAAGCATGGGAGTTGATTTTGCAAAAACAACTTTGCCGTTTAAAACATTTATAACTTTAGCATTTTTTATTCTTGATTTTAGTGTTACAGATTCATTAAAAATCTTAATTTTATAAATAGGATCAAAATATTCTCCATATTTTCTTTTTATATAAAAACTTTTTAACGGTGCTATTGTTTTTGCTCCAGTGTATCTAACTGTTTTTGTTCTTTGATAAGAGTTTCCTAATTTTTTAACTTTTTGATTATTAATATTTGTTACTTTTATTTTTTTAACAATTTTTTTTCTATTTTTATATTTTAGTTTTAAGATATTAAGCTTATTTAGAGTTTGTTTTATCGCATTTTGTTCAATAAAAATTTTATTTAGTTTTTTATCGTAAGCAATTTTTCTATATTTTAGATATTTTATACTTTTTACTTTTTTTAACTTCATTTTTGAAAGTAACTTTTTCTTTTTTTGCATACTATCGATATATTTTTTTAACTTTTTTATTTTAAAAGATATAGCATCAATCTTTTTATTTGTATTTATATATTTTTGCTTGATATTTTTAAATTTATTCTGTAAAATCTTACTCAAAACCTTTATACTTTCCCCTGCAATTATCGCATCAAGACTATCTATACTACCTTGTTTTGAGACTATATCTACTGAAAGCTCTTTTGCAATGATGTCTATGATCTCTTGCTGAGTTTTACCTTTTGTTTGATTGAGAGAAGAAATATTTTGTTGTAATTGCTGTAACTCTTTAAGCTTATTGGTATATTCATCTTTTTGTTTAGCAAGAAAATTATTTGTTTGTTTTATATTTTGTTCGATATTAACTATTTCTTTCTTATTCTTTTTTATACTTGCGGCAATATCTTCAAGTTTATCTTTTATTTTAATAGCTGTATATTTTTTAACTTTTAAAATTTTTCTATTTTTTTTGATACTGCTATCTATATTTGCAGACAATAGAGTTATAATGGCAAAAAATACACAAGCTATTCTTATCAAATCTGCTCTTCTTTATTTAATTGTAAAATTGCAAAAGTTACTGACACGATAGAGACAACGATACCTGCACCAAAAAGTACTCCACCGTTTTCTAACCAATCAAATATCGGAAGTGTAACGCCCATTTTTTCAATATATGATATAAATTTTGCACTATGAACAAGATAGAAAAATATCATCCAAACACTTAACGAACTGATAATAGCATCAACTATTACAACCCTATAAAGCATAGCACTTTTCATCCAAAAAGGAGCTCCCAATATCGACATAATTTCAAACTTTTGTTTATGTTCAAATATCCATACCTCAGCCTGTTTTATGATAAGTAAAAGCACTATTATCATCACCAAAACCGTAAAATACATCAATAGTGTTTTATCAAAAAGTAAAAAATTATAGAATTTACTATAACTTCTTTTAAATGTTACAACTTTTTCAACACCTGTATAACTTAAAAGTTTTTCTTTAATATCGTTTAATTCTTTTTCTGTGGGTAAATTATTTAATTTTATTGAGTAAAAAAGAGGGAGTGCATTTTTTAATTTTTGAAAATTTTTTTCTCCCATACTGCTTTTAAGAGAATTTATCAAATTGTCGGTATCACTTAACTTTAAAGAATAAAAATATTTTATCTCTTTTTTAATATTTTTTTTATCCAAAGGTACTTTTGATACTACAACTATAGAGTATTCGCTACTTAACTTTTTTTCATAATTATTTATAACACCATTTAAAATAAAAAAACTCTCAAGCGAAAAAAGAAGCAAAAATAGAGGTAAAATTATAGAGATATGATACTTAACAAATTTCATCCATACCTCCGTTATCTATGATAAAATGTCTGTAACTTACTCTTAAAAGTGAAGGTATCCTATGTGTAACAGTTACTATAGTAGTTCCAAGCTGTTCATTAGCACCTTTTAACAGATCCCATATAACTCCGCTTGAATAATCATCAAGATTGCCGGTAGGCTCATCTGCAAGGATAAGAACAGGATTGTGAGCCAAAGCTCTTGCTACTGCCGCACGCTGTTGTTCTCCGCCACTTAGCTCCGGAGGATATTTATCTGCCTTATGTAAAAGCTTTACATGTTTTAAAAGTTTATGTGCTTGAGAAAGACACACTTCTTTGGAAAAACCTGCTATAAATAGAGGAAGCATTACATTTTTTTCAATTGTCCAACTTTCTAT
>JALVWI010000116.1:6119-12291 GCA_027038335.1 Campylobacterales bacterium
TATAATTTTCTTTATTCTTGTAAACTTCTAAGTTTATTAAATGCAAATCATATATATTTTTCTGCATTTTTTTCCATCTATCTTCATATTTGCTAGAGATTTCAAGATTGTGGTTTTTTCTGACATTAAACTCACATCTATTTAGTGATAAAAATAACTCACAAGAGTATCTAAAGTATTTTTCACTATCAGTTCTAAGCTCCAATTTTCCACCTTTTTTTAATACTTTCAATGCTACTTCTAAAAAATCTTTACTTATAACTCTTCTGTGAGGCTTTTTATCCCATGGAACAGGAAAGTGAACATATATCTTATCAATACTGTTTAAATCCAAAACTTCAAGCACTATTCTCGCATCATAATCCAAAACCATAATATTTTCAATATTTTGCAACCGACACTGTTTTAAAACTTGTTCAATAGATGGCTTATGTATCTCTATGCCCAAAAAAATCTTTTGCGGATTTTGTTTGGCAAGATGAAGCAAATGCCTACCGCTACCAAATCCTATCTCTATCTCAACACTGCTATTTGATCTAAATCCTATAAAATCCCTAATATCCTTTAAAAATTTAGTTTTTGTTTTTAAATGATTTTTTTTGGAATATATATTGGAAGAAAGTATGCTCAAATCATTAGCTCTGATAAAAGCTTGTATAGCATCTTGTAAATCTTTTACATTTGTAGGTCTTGTCAATTTATCTGCTTTTATCAAAAACTTATCATCTTTTTCAATTAAACATAAAAAAAAATTTTCATTTTTATATTTAGTTGATATTAGAGTATCATATTTTGATACGGCTCTAAATTCGAAATTAAAACCATCAAAACGATAAGGAAATTTGAGCAGAGTACTCTTTTTTATATATGCATTTGGCATTACTCGGCATTTTCCTGTTTCGGTACATCTATATTTATTTCTTCTGTAGGTTTTGACTCGATACCGTATTTGTCAACTGCTATAACTGAGTAGGCATAACTTTTTCCCGGTGTTATATCTTTATCTATATAAGTGTTTCCATATATATTTATATATTTTATTTTTTTTCTTGAAAAATTTTCATTATATGTTTTAACTACAGTATATTTTATTGCTCTATTGTCACCTTTTTTCCATGTAATTTTTACAAAATTACCGTCCATTGTAACATTAGTCAAAACTGGACTTGCAAGTTTAGCAAGTGTTGTTCCCATTACAGGATTTTCCTGTTTTAAAGATTCAAGTCCTTCATTATCTACAGCTGTTACTTTATAATATCTTGCAACCCCGTCTTTTCCTATCATATCAACAAATTTATTATCAGCTGTTTTTGCTAGATATGTATAAAAAAGATATGGTGTTACCGCTCTATATACATTATAATAAACTACATCTTTGCTTGGACTTTTTTGCCATGAAATCACTATCCTTTTAGGTAAATTTCTACTAGCTTTTACACCTGCAACGATAGGAGGTAAAGGTTTTGTATTTCCCTCCACTATATCGCTTGGAGTTGAAATGATATCATCGTAAGTTTTAACTTTTACTCTATATCTATAACTTTTATTGTCTTGTAAACCTTTGTCTATATATTCTGCATTAAGTCTTCCGTCTATAGTTGCAATATTATTCCATTTTAGATTGGTCAAATCATTTCTTTGTATGATATAAGCTGCAACTCTTGGATTTGGATGCGGTCTCCATATAAGCTTTATCCTATGAGGCAATCCCGAAATCGCTTTTATAAAAGGTACCGAAGCAAGTAAAGGCATAGTCTTAGCCTCAACAACATTACTCGGTTCAGATTCTCGATTTCCTTTTGTAAAAGTTGCCATCCTATAATAATAAACAGTACCCGGAATCAGTTTTGTGTCAACATAATGAGATACATATCTATCATCAATAGTAGCAATCAAGTGCAACTTACCATCTTTTTTTAACGGATCAGACCTATATATGCGGTATCCGCTAATATTGTCAGTATATATCGGTCTCCATTCAAAAGCAACTTCTGTCATATCGGTCAATATCTTAATATCTCTAACTAAAGGCATATTTGGATCTATAGTCCTCTTAGGAGGTGTAGGTACTATATTTTGACATCCGCTAAAAATAAGTGTTAAAACTATGGATGATATTATCACTATCAATTTTTTCATATACTCTCTCCATTGTAAAATTTTTTTCTAAAATATCTTTAAAATCTTTTAGTAAAGGTGCTTTTACATATATCTTCTTCTTTGTTTTTGGATGAACTAGATAAAGTATATATGCATGCAACATTACTCTTTTTATTTTACCTTCTTTGCTCTTAAAACCGTATAAATTATCACCTATAATATGGCGAGAAAGAGTATTTAAATGTACTCTTATTTGGTGCGTTCTTCCGGTAAATAATTTTGCAGAAATTAGTTCTAATTTTTCATTATTGGAAGTTACAAGTTTTAAAAAAGCACTTTTTGCAGCTCTTCCTTTGTCATCAGATGCCATTTTAAGTCTATTTTTTCTATTTCTTGCTATACTTTTTTCTACTATTATATTGTCTTTTAAAGGAGTATCTATGATAGCAAGATAGTATCTTCCCATACTTTTATCTTCTAACTGTTTTGAAAGTGCTAAATGAGACTCATTATTTTTTGCTATTACCAAAGCTCCACTTGTTTGCTTATCAATCCTATGTACTATGCCGTGCCTCTCCTCTCCGCTTATGGTTGAGAGTGATATATTTTCCTGCTTCAACCAGTCAACTAATGTAGCCTCTTTTACGCTAGGGGCAGGATGTACTGTCAAAAAAGGAGGCTTATTTATGATAAGGATATCTTCATCTTCATATAGTTTTTCTACATCAAAATCTATTTTATACTTTTTTTCATAAATCGGTTTCTTGATATCGTACTCAATTTTTTCTCCGCCGTTTAATTTGTATCCACACTTTTTGATAACTTTTCCATTTACTTTAACATTTCCCTCTTTAATAAAATGTTCAATCTGATTTCTAGTGCTTTTTAAATGCTTCTGCAAAACTTTATCAACTCTTCCGCTTTGTGATATAAACTCCAATTTATCCTCTTTTATGTATAATTATAAAATTACTTGTTTTAAGGCTTATCTTGCTTCAAATAGACAGACGAATTTTAACACATTTTGACTTTGTTATACCTATTTTGGTTATACCTATTATTATTTTATCATTTTATTTAGTAAAGGAAGCAAGTCAAGCACTTGCATACAAACAACTTGTATATTTTAGTATTGGAATTATTACTTTTTTTGTTGCCTTTATCATACCTATTAGAAAATTTGATTGGATTATCCCTTTTTTATATTGGATAAGTATAATTTTACTTATTAGTGTTGATTTTTTTGGTGTTGTAAAATTGGGAGCTAGAAGATGGCTTGAGATACCTTTTGTAAATTTCACTATTCAACCCTCAGAACTCCTTAAACCGGCATTTTTACTGATGTTAGCATATCTAGTCAAATCCAAACCACCACCACCTGAAGGATATGGATGGAAAGATTTTTTAAGACTTAGTTTTTATATACTTTTTCCTTTTATTCTTATTTTAAAAGAACCTGATCTCGGCACTGCACTTATACTTTTACTTATCGGTTATGCAACACTTTTTATCGTAGGAGTAAATAAAAAAATATGGATTATATTATCCATTCTTTTTGTTATATGTACACCTATTTTATACAATCACTTACATGGTTATCAAAAAAAGAGGATTACTGATTTTTTGAGTGATAAAAAAAGCTATCATGTAAGACAATCCATCATAGCCATAGGCTCAGGCGGACTTAAGGGAAAAAGTAAAGAAAAAGCTACTCAAACACACTTAAAATTTTTACCTGTTTCTACGAGTGACTTTATATTTGCATATTTTGTAGAGAGATTTGGTTTTGTCGGGGCTGTTGGACTTATACTTTTATATATGTCATTGATCTTACATTTAATGACACTAAACTTTAAAATAGAAAAAGATTATTTTTTAAAAGCTATGACAAGCTCTATTAGTTTTATGATATTTATCTATATGAGTGTAAATATAGCTATGACAGTCGGTCTTGCACCGGTTGTCGGTGTTCCACTGCCGTTTTTCAGCTATGGAGGAAGTAGTTTTATAACTTTTATGATTATTTTTGGAATTTTGGAAAATCTACTATCTTTTAGATACGACACAATGTACAATAAAATAAAATACAAATAAAGAGCTTGCATAAACTATTTTTAAGAATTCTTTCGATACAATTTCAACTCTTGAAATGGAGGGTTCATAGCTCAGTTGGTTAGAGCTCTCGGCTCATAACCGAGCGGTCCTAGGTTCGAGTCCTAGTGAACCCACCACTCCTTCTCTGCTCACAAAGGAGCTATCTTGAGTATTGATAAAATCAACTTTAACAAACTTTATAAAAAACAAAAACAAAACTCCACCTTTAAACCAAAAAGTGTACATGAATGGAATAAAAAAGCTCCAAGTATTTCCAAAAGAATCCACAAAAGTATTTATAATGAAGAGTTGCTAAAATTGATCGATTTTAATGGATGTGAAACTTTCTTAGATGTAGGGTGCGGAGTTGGAAATATATCTTTATTGATTGCAGATAAATTTAAAAAAGTATATGCACTTGATTTTTCAGAAGTTATGCTTGAAACAGTTGCAAAAGAAGCAAAAAAAAGAAATATTGACAATATACAAACTATTCATCTTTCATGGGAGGATGAATGGAAAAATGTACCTAAAGCAGATATAATCCTAGCTTCAAGATCAATGGAAGTAAGCGATATGAAAGATGCTCTTAAAAAGCTTAATGAAAAAGCAAATAAAAGAGTATATCTTACCTATAAAGTAGGTGGAAGTTTTATCAGTGATGATATATTAAATTTTATAGGCAAACAAATCAACAAAAAACCTGATTTTATATATACTGTAAATATTCTTTATCAAATGGGGATCATGCCTACTATAAATTATATAAAAAGTGAAGGAAGAAAAAAACAGTACGATAATGAAGATAGTTTTATTAAAAGCATTATTTGGAGCCTAGGAGAATTATCTCAAAAACAACTATTACTTTTAAAAAAATATTATCACTCAAAACTTAAAAATAAAGAAAAAGAAGATAGTGATTTTGTTTGTTGGGCAGTAATTCATTGGGACAAGAAGAGTGCTCCTTGCCTTTAAGTAGGTTAAATAACGAGCAGTACAAAGCTGCTACCGCAAAATCAGGCTACAACTTAGTTATTGCATCTGCAGGAACAGGCAAAACTTCTACCATAGTTGCAAGGATTGCATATCTACTGCATTCAGGATTATCGCCGCAACAGATATTGCTTTTAACTTTCACAAATAAAGCCTCTACTGAAATGATAGAGAGAGTATCAAAATATTTTGATAAAAATATAGTAAAAAAAATTACCGCAGGTACATTTCATTCGGTTAGCTATAGACTTTTAAAACAATGTGATCATAGCATATCATTAAAACAGCCTAAAGAGTTAAAAATACTTTTAAAAAGTATCTATGAAAAAAGGGTCTTTCATCATATTGAAAGCAAAACAAAACAGTATCAATATGCTTATCTCTACGACATATTTTCACTTTATCAAAACAGTTGTGATGATGAGAGTTTTTCTGATTGGCTTATAAAGAAAAATCCAGAACATGAGCCATTTTTAGATATATACGAAGATATACTTGAAGAATTTATAAATTTAAAAAAAAGTTATAATTATGTTGATTATAATGACCTTCTTATCAATATCACTAAAATAGCAAAAAGAGAGAAATTTGATTTTAAAGAAATATTGGTAGATGAATATCAAGATACCAATACTCTTCAGGGAAAAGTTATAGATGCTTTTGATCCTCCATCTCTTTTTTGTGTGGGTGATTATGACCAAAGTATATATGCGTTTAATGGTGCAAATATAAATATCATAGGCTCTTTTCAAGAAAGATATAAAAATGCACAGATTTTTTCACTCAACAAAAACTATCGTTCAACCAAAGACATACTCTCTCTTGCCAATAGAGTTATCAAAAAAAATCCAAGACTTTATCAAAAGGAGTTAGTTGTAACAAAAGAAAAAAAAGGATATCCTCCTAGACTTTTAGTTTTTAATGAAGTGTATGATCAGTATGAAGCAATAGCAAAAAAGATAGAGCAGTCTCAAACTCCTCATGA
>JALVWI010000117.1 GCA_027038335.1 Campylobacterales bacterium
TGCTTCTTCGATGGATTGGTAAGATACCGCTTCGCTCTCTTCGACAAGGGGATAAATGATAGCAATTTGATGAGACTTTTTTATCTCATTTTCTATATGTTTTATAAGGGATTTGAAGTCACCCCTAGAGATGATCTTAGTTTCTATCTCTTTTTTAAAAGGTAACTCTTTTATAAAACTATAATCCACCAAAGATGAGTTTATCATAGCAAGAGTTCTAGGTATAGGAGTAGCACTAAATTGCAAAAAATGAACCCTCTTATCTTTTTCTCTTTGTGCAAGTTTTTTTATCATCTCTCTTTGATTGACTCCGAAGCGATGTTGCTCATCCACCATAACTAGCTCACATTTTGGTAAATCTTTATATAAAAGTGCATGAGTTCCTACCAAAAAGTCATATTGGTTAAGCTCATCATTTTTCTCTTTTGAAGTTACAAGTCCCACTCTTATATGATTAGGTAAAAATTTTTTTGCTTCTTTAAAAATTTGATGAGCCAGTATGGAAGTAGGTGCCATCAAAACGGCTTTTTTAGGATATGCCATCACCACAGCAGCCAGTATCACCATAGTTTTGCCGCATCCTACATCACCGACTATCACTCTTTTTGAAGCATAGGGACTTTGAAAATCTTTTTTTATATCTTCTATGGCTTTTAATTGATCATTTGTTAAAGAAAAAGGTAAAGAGTTTATAAAAGTATTGACATCCCCTTTTAGCTTAGAGGTAGAGGGATAAACTCTTTTTTTAAAACTTAATTTTTTTAAATGGTTAAAAATCTCTACAAATTTTAGAGTATGGATAAAACGGTTACTATCTTTTTGTTTTAAAAAGTCATGAGTTGGATAATGAAACAAAAGAAGAGTATCAGTCTCTTTTTCAGTTAATCCCTCTTGTAAAAGAGTCTCTTTTTTTAAGTATTTATCTATAACTTTTTTAACTGTTTGATTTCTTAGAGGAGTTTTGTATTTGACATTTATAGAGTTTATCTCTGTAACGGTTTTTGGCTGAATTATGCTTAATTTTCCAAAATTAAACTCCAATTTGCCTTTTATAAAGAGTCTATTTCCAAAAGAGAAGAGTCTGCTATGAAAAGGTTTTGGATGAAAAATGATCCCCTCTATCTCTTTATCAAATTTTAAAGAGTAAAATTTAACTTTTAAATATTTCGGTACTCTTTGTAAACTTTTAACTTCAACTTCAATTACACAGACAGAACCGGCTTGTAGCTCATAAGATAAAAAGTTATCTTCATAAGAGGACGGTAAAAGCAAAGCTAAGTCTAGCAAAGAAGTTACTTTTAATTTATCAAGATATTTTTTATCCTCTTTATCAAACCAACTCACTATCTAATTCCGTGATTTGTGATAAGTGACTTGTGATTGGTGTATTTAATCATTTTGTTACTACAAAAAAAGATAGCTTTTTTATCTCCTTATGAGCTTTTATAAAATCATTCAAATCTTTAAGAGTTAGTTTTTCGATAAGTCGTAACTCTTTTAAAGAGTATCCAAGCTCCAAACCTCTATAGTATTCAAAAAAAGCTCTATTTAGTCTTTGTGATAGAGTCTCTACTCTTAAAGGCTCACTTCCGCTTAGAAACTCTTTTGCGGCTTTTAACTCCTCTTTAGTAGCACCCTTATCTAAAAAGTTATCTATCACCTCTTTGACTGATTTGATAGCTTCATCTTTTGAACTTGTTTTTGTTTGAAGATATCCGCTAAAGTCGCTATATGATTTGTTGAGATTGACTCTTGCATAAGCTGAGTATGCTAAACCTTTTTTAACTCTTATCTCTTCCATAAGCCTACTTCCAAATCCGCTAGAGCCTAGTATAAAAGCAGCTACCTTTGCTTTGTAAGCATCTTTATCATTTACTTTTAGATCAAATGGAGAGCCAAAGTAGATATAAGCTTGTTTTGTATCCTTTTTAACCTCTTTTTGCTCTGCTTTATCACTTGCATTATAAAATCCTACTTTTTCGTAAGTTCCTACTTTTAAAACAGATAGTATATCTTTTACTTTTTGTAAAGCTTTATCTTCATCTATATCTCCGCCTATTACTACAATAGCTCTACTTGTTACTATATGTTTTTGGATAAACTCTTTTACATCTTTTAGTGATAATTTTTCTATACTCTCTTTAGTACCAAGCGAACTATGACCTAAAGGAGTATCTTTAAAAAGAAGTTTTTTTATCCCGACTGACGCTATATAGTCATAATCATTCTCTCTTGATGAGATAGCTCCTAAGGTTAGAGTTTTTACTTTATTAAAACTATTTTGAGTCAAGTTCGGATCGCTTAAAAGCTCTTTTATCATTTTAGAAAGTAGGTCAAATTTTTCTTTTAAGGAGTTTGCTTCAAAAACAAAAGTTTCATTTCCGTTGTTTATGCTCAAATTTAGTGCATTATCATCAAGGATTTCAGCAAATTTGGTACTTCCAAGCTTTTTTGTACCTTCAGAAAATATTTTAGAAGTAAAACTAGCAAGTCCATATCTACTTCCATCCTCCATAGAACCGCTATTTCTAAAAACTATCTCCATAGATACTACCGGCAAAGAGTTATCTTTTTCATATATTACAGGTACTTTTACACCTGAAACTTCTACTTCTTTAACAACTGCACTCATTAACCATCCTTGTATCAAAAATATTATCAAAATCAACTTTTTCATTATTTATACACCTCTAAGATATTATAAGCCGTATCTCTTTTGGCTGGAGTTGCTCCTATATCTTTTATAAGCTTTATCATTTCGGCTTGATTCATTTTGTTTGCCACACCCGCGGCTGAGACTACATTTTCTTCCATCATTGTACTTCCTAAGTCATTTGCCCCAAACATTAAAGCAAGTTGACCTATATAACTTCCTTGTGTTACCCAAGAGCTTTGGATATTTTTAAAATTATCAAGATAGAGTCTGCTAACCGCTAAAAGTCTTA
>JALVWI010000118.1 GCA_027038335.1 Campylobacterales bacterium
TTGTATATGAGGCAGCCGGAAAAGATATGGAAGTGGTAACAGGTAGGAAGGGGGCAGGAACATTTTATTTGGATATTGAAGGTAAACCGGCTCATGCGGGAAACAATTATGCTTTGGGGGTAGATGCAAACTTAGAAGCTAGTTATAAGCTTCAAGAACTTATCAAGCTAACCGACCTAGAAAAAGGTACAACGGTAAATGTCGGAAAGATAGAAGGAGGTGTAGGAGCCAATACCATTTCACCTTACGCTAAACTTACTTTTGAAGCAAGATACACTTCAACTAATGAGAGAGATAGGGTTTTAAATAAAATTAACGAAATAGTAAAAACATCTTATGTAAAAGGAAGCAAGTCCATTTTAAGCGGAGGTATCCAAAGAGATGTAATGCAGCCTAGCATTGAACAGGAAAAATTTATAAAAAATATCGAAACTTATTGCAAAACAAAGTTAAAAACAGAACAAAGAGGCGGTGTAAGCGATGCCAATATAGTATCATCTGCCGGAACTATTGCATTGGACGGTTTTGGACCTTTTGGTGATGGAGACCATACTAAAAAAGAGAGAGCTTTGAAAAAAAGTTTTAAAGATAGGATATGGCTTAGTGTTAAGATATTTGAAGGGATTGCCGAAGGAAGGATTTAGTTTCTTTATTTCTGAGCTAAAGGTTTCATGCTTTTATCAAAAAATAGATGTGTTAAAAATATCACAAATAACGGTTGCAAAAAAAGACCTATGATAGGGATAAGTGATAACATATATGATATAAAAGTTGCACTTATAAACTCTTTTTTAAATTTTTCAGTTATAAGTTTAAATCTCTGTATATTTTCTATATTTGAGCCTACATCAATAACTAAAAGATTGTGAAAAAGATAGTAAAAAGGGATATTGAAGATAAAAAGATTAACTCCGGGTATCAGCAAAAGAGGAATAGCTACAAAAGATAAAAATAAAAATATCAAAAATACTTTTACATACATCCATAGAACTTTTGCAAAGCTTATCTCATCTCTTTGAAAATTTGGATAATATTTTTGATGAATAATTTTGACTATATATGGTGTAAAAAATCCTATAACCACCACTCCGATAATGATAGATACAAGAAGTATTAAAAAAGTACCAAAAAGATAAAAAAATGTAACAAGAGTCCATTTAACAAACGCCAGAGTAAGTATATAATTGATCACAGGGTGAACTAATGGATCAATGTCTGCAAAGTTACTTCCGCTTGCAGTGTTATTTAAAAAGCTTATAAATTCACTACCGCTATATAAAAAAAATGATCCAAATATCAAAAAAGAGATCAAAAACGGCAATGTTGATAAAAGTAAAAATCTTAAAGTCAAAAAATCTTTTATACTTTTTATCAGTAGATTCATGATATCTTTTGATACTCCTCTTGTAGAGAGTTGTATAACTCTTGAGGGGTTATCAAGACATTATTTTGCATTATTTTATTTAGGATAACATTATCTTCAACTTTACCCCACATTTTTTTATAACTACCTTCTTTGTATCCATTATCTTGTCTAAAGCTATTTAGTACATTTTTGCCGATATATACTTTGTATAATGAGTTTAGGTTGAGCCCGCAGTTATGAGCTACGGTAAAGTATTCACTTATAATTTTTTCAAAAGTATCGCTATATGTTCCGGAAGTGATGTGAATGATTCTTTCTATTTGGTTGATGATCTCCATCTCTTCAGCATTTTTTATATCACCGGGTTCTTTGCAAAACATTTTAAAGCTTTTATTGTCTATTATATACTCAGCTATCTCTTTTATGCCACCAAGTTTTTGATTGTGATACTGTTCTAGTGCGAGACTCATAATAAAGTGCCAGATATCTATCACTTCTATATGTATATTTTGCCAATTTGGTTTGGCATTTATATTTTTCCAATGTTTCCATGAGAAGCTATCAATAAGTTCAGCACACTCCATATAGATACATCTTCTCCAGCTTATTATCTTTCCATATTTGTTGTATCCGCTCTCCCAATTTTTTCCATTTGTTTCATCATTTAATTTTTGCTGCATTTTAAGCATAGCTAAGAGCATTTCTTTTTCAGTTAGTTTCATTCTTGCTTCCTTGATCGCTAAAATAAGAAATAATTATAGCATAATTTTGATTATACTTTAGTATTTTGATGTTTGCTCATACCGCATTTGGCTTCATATCTTTTGTCTTTTATCTTTAAAAGTGCCTCTTTGGCATAAGTTAAAACCTTTTTTTGATCTGCGATAGGCTCCATGAGTTGATTTTTTGTGGTTAAGGGGATGGATTGGTCACTTACTATTTTTAAAATCTTTTCTTCTAGTTCTTTAGTATATTCATCTATACATTTAAATATTTTATCCATCAAATTACCTTTTTTTGTTACCGTAAGAAAAATTAAAGTTACCAAAAGGAAAAATAAGGTACTAGATTTATTATATCACAAACAAGTTTATTTTGATATAATAGTTTTATAAAATATTTGAAAGTTTGTAGCAAATGAAGTTAAAATACCAATTTAGATATATTTATATTGCTATGATGATTTTTGTAGGGCTGAGTATTGCCCATTTTATTTTTATAGAAACATATATCCATAATAGTGAAAAAAATTATACAAACCAGATAAAAAAAGAGTTAAATTTACTTATTGATGTAGATAGACTTGATATACTAGAACTTGCAAAAAGTTTTGCGAAACAGAAAAATCTTATCTTAGTGCTAAAAAATAAACATTATAACAAATTTTATCGACAAAATATTTTTAAAATTCCTAAAAAATATCTAAAATATAAAGATTTTAAGATCCACATAGTTGATAAATATAAAATTACTAGATATCTCTCTTGGACTAAAAAAAGTTTAGGAGAGAGTGTTGCGGGTATTAGAAAAGATTTGGATAAACTGTATCTCCATCCTCACCCT
>JALVWI010000119.1 GCA_027038335.1 Campylobacterales bacterium
CCTCATTGTCCGGTATCTCTTGAAAAAGTGCTTCACAAGCTCCGCAGTATGAATGTCCGCAAATGATGATATTGGATACTTGAAGGTGCATTAAAGCATACTCTATAACCGCAGCGGTTGCACTATTTTCTCTTTTTGCATCATAAGGAGGTACAAAATTGCCTATATTTCTTGTTACAAAAATTTCTCCCGGATCTGTATGGGTTATAAGGTTTGGTACAACTCTAGAGTCACTACAACCTATAAAAAGTGACTTCGGTGCTTGACCTTTTTCAACTAATTCTTTAAATAGATCTACATATTTTTTACCATAATCCTCTTTAAATTTTTTATGGCTTTTTGCCAAACTCTTTACACCCATAACTACTCCTTTTTGGTAAAATTTTTATGCTTTTGTATCTAAAAGTGTACCAAACATATCATCTTTGCTTCTTATAACTTTTGTATTGGCTTCGACACCTTTTTGCAATATAGAATGTTCCGATATCTTTTTTGTTGATCCTGTTTGACTTTTTTCACTTACATTGGAATTTGTTTTATTAGTTTTTGCAGTGATATTTCCGTTTTTATCATCTACTAAAGTTGTATCATCAGGTTTGTAGCGGTTGCTATTTAGATTTGCTATATTGTTGGCATTGTTATTCATCCAATTTTGATGAGCTCTTATAGAATTTAAATTATTTTGTATATTCATGATAACTCCTTTTTTGATTATATTACTTTTTTCTTTAACCAAATCTTATGCATACAAGTTCAATAAATTCACATCAGGAGTCAATTTTTTATCACCTGCTAAAGCTTTTATTTGGCTTTTGTTTATATCTGTTTGAGTTTGTTGTTGCTCTATCTTTGTAGTTTGCTTTGTTGATTGGTTGTTTTGTTGTAAAGAAGTATCGGGTACTCCTACTTGAATTCTACTAGGATAGGGCGATCTAAATATATACTCTCTTATTTGCATAACAACCTCCTAATTTGAAATTTATATATTATACTATATTTTAACTGATATTATATATAGTTCGTAACATCATATTTTAAGTACTATTTTGATAAAATATGAACTATTTTAAGGAGAAAATTAGGTGAAGGTAAAAGATTTTGAAAAAAAGATAGAGATATCCAAAGAGATACTTGAAAAACTTATGGATCCATCTATTACTTTGGAAGATAGTATGAAACTTTACAAAGAGGGTGTAAAAGAGTTGAAGGAGGCTTCTAAAATGTTAGAAAACGCCAAGGTAGAATTTGAAGAGTTATCAAAAACAGATAAGGAAGAGTCTTGAATATAGCAGCACTTCAACTCTCTACTTTGCCGATGAGCAAGGCAAAACTTGATTATTATCTGATGATTTGTAAAAAAAGAGATGTTTCTTTAGTGCTTTTAGGTGAGTACAATTTAAACAGCTTTTTTAAAGAGCTTGAAAATATGCCAAAAAGCATGATAAAAGAGCAGTCAAATCATAAAATAAGAGTATTAAAAGAGCTTTCAAAAGAGTATGGTATCACTATCGTTGCTCCAATAGTACAGTTTAAAAAAGATAAGATGTATAAATGTATAGGTAGATTTACACCAAAAGCTGCATATTTTAAAAAACAGCAGTATCTTATCAACTATAAACATTGGAATGAAGAGAAATTTTTTGATAATGAATTAGAAAGTGATTATACTCCTATGATATTTCATCACAATGGACTAAAGATCGCCGCTATAAACGGCTTTGAGCTTCATTTTGATACTATTTGGCTTGAAATTTTGAAAAAAAGAGTGGATTTAGTGCTTTTGCCTACGGTTAGTACATTCGGTTCAAAAAAAAGATGGGCGGAGCTTATAAAGATAAGAGCATTTTTAAATAGCGTCTATATCCTAAGGGCAAATCGTATAGGGAAATTTACTCACAAAGATATATCTTGGAAATTTTACGGAGAGAGTTTTTTAGCCACTCCAACAGGAGAGTTACAGTATATGTTAGCAGATAAAGAGGAGATGCTGATAGCTTCGATAGATAAGAATTTGCCAAGAGCTGCCAAAAGAGAGTGGGGGTTTGCCTCGTCTTTGCAAAAAAGAGAAGTTTTGAGTGATAATTTTGAGGAAAATATATGAGATTTAATGAGTATCCGTTTGAAAAATTGAATAAACTTTTAAAAGATATAAAGCCTGATAAGAGCTTTGAGCCGTTAAGTCTAACGATTGGAGAGCCGCAGTTTGAAACTCCTATGTTTATCCAAGAAGAGTTAAAAGCTCATACAAATTTATTAAACAAATATGCTAAAACTTCCGGCGAAGAGTTTTTGAAAAGCTCTATGAGGGAGTTTGTAAAAAAAAGATTTGGTATAAGTTTAAAAGAGGAGGAGTTGATACCTACTTTTGGCACAAGAGAAGTTTTGTTTAATTTTCCTCAATTTTTTCTTTTTGACAAAAAAAACCCTACTATGGCTTATACCAATCCTTTTTATCAGATATACGAAGGTGCGGCGATATCCTCAAAAGCAAAAAGTATCTATATAAATCTAACAAGAGAAAATAACTATAAACCGATGCTTGATAAAAAAGCTTTAAAAGATGCTGACCTTGTTATCTTGAACTTTCCAAACAACCCGACAGCTTCGACGATGAGTAAAGATGAGTATAAGCCTTGGATAGAAGCAGCACTTGAAAATGATTTTGTTTTACTAAATGATGAGTGTTATAGTGAGATATATTTTGATAAACCTCAGCCCTCTTTATTAGAGGCTTCAAAAGAGATAGGAAATGAGAGCTTTAAAAATATCTTAGTAGTAAATTCTATATCCAAAAGAAGTTCAGCCCCGGGTCTTAGGAGCGGTTTTATAGCCGGTGATAGCACTATCTTAAAAGAGTATCTAAAATATCGAACCTATACAGGATGTGCCGTACCTCTTCCTTT
>JALVWI010000120.1 GCA_027038335.1 Campylobacterales bacterium
TGCAATAAAGTCTATTGCAAAATTTGGGATTAAATGAAATATTATAAACTGAGTGCTAAATTTTCATTTTAAGCAGTATTATACTATAGTAATTTTATTCTAATAGAAAAGGAAATAATATGCTGCGAGAGATAGTAACTTTTTTAGTTGATACCATAGGTCAAATGGGATACTTCGGTATCTTTGCTTTAATGTTTTTGGAGAGTTCATTTTTTCCGTTTCCTAGTGAAGTGGTGATGATACCGGCGGGTTATCTTGCTTATCAAGATAAGATGAGTTTGGGTTTGGTTCTGTTTTTTGGTATATCCGGCTCATTAGCAGGTGCTTGGTTTAACTATCTTCTTGCTTCAAAGTTTGGAAGAAAATTTTTACTAAAGTTTATGAGTAGCGAGAAAGTTCAAAAACTTGAGCTATTTTTTGATCACCACGGTCATATATCTACTTTTACAGGCAGACTCATACCCGGTATCAGACAATATATCTCATTTCCGGCAGGATTAGCCAATATGAATGCATGGAAATTTAGCATTTATACGATTTTGGGAGCCGGTATCTGGGTAACTATACTAACAATGTTAGGATATTTTTTAGGGGCAAATCAAGAGCTTATCCATAAATATCTAAAAGAGATAACCATTGTTACAACTATTTTAGTAATTATAATTATCGCAATATATGTAAAAATTAAAAGAGATAAAAAATGAAAAAATTACTGCTACTGTGTATATCACTATTTGCTTTTGCAATGCCTTACAATCAAAAGATGTTAAAAGCTCTAAAACTTCTAGATCATCATCAAAAAAACTTCTCTTTTGCAGTTTTGGGAGATAACCGAGATGGAGATAATATCTTAAAAATTATTATCTCCAAGATAAATAAAGATAAAGATATATCCTTTGCCGTTAACAATGGAGATTTAGTACCTAATGGCTACAAACAAGAGTTTTCAAACTATCTAAACATCATAAAAACTTCCAAAAAACCTTTTATCTCTATCATAGGCAATCATGAAATTCCTTGGTATGACGGTGAGAGTAATTATAAAAAATTTTTTGGAAAAACCCATTTTACTTTTTCTTACGGCAACTCATACTTTATAGTACTTGATAGTTCAGATAAAAAGATAGGAAAAAAGCAACTTAAATGGCTAAAAAAAGAGCTTCAAAAATCTCAAAAATATACCAATAGATTTGTTATCACCCATGTACCTTTGTATGATCCAAGATACGGCAAGTATGCAAAAGGTCATAGCTTAAAAAATCCAAAAAAGATAAAAAAGTTAAATAAGCTACTAGATAAATATAGAGTAAATATGATATTTTGTTCACATATTCACTTTTATTATCGTGGATTTTGGCATAAAACTCCCTTTATCATCACAGGCGGTGCGGGAGCTCCTTTGAAAAAGTATAAAGATAACGGATTTTATAATTTTGTTAAAGTTACTGTAAAAGGTAAAGAGATAAAATACGAAGTTATAAAAACAATAGGTAGATAAGATTTATGTCAGACTATTTTGATCATTTGATAAATCTATTTTTTAACTGGATATTTTCATACCCTCCTACTACCGTTGCATTTGTTTTGGTAATTGTTATTTTTATCGCATCTGTTTTAGAGTCTCTTCCATTTACGGGAATGTTACTACCAAGTGAGAGTTTGACTATACTTTTTGGTGCTTTAGCCTACAAAGGCGTAGTGGATATAAAAGCATTGATCATAGCTGTATATATAGGCATTCTTCTTGGCGATGTTTTAAGTTATTACATAGGTAAAAAAGTCGGAGAAGAGTTTTTAAATAGACATGCTAAAAAATTAAGAATAGGCGGAAAAAGTTATAAACAGATCAAAAAAATGCTAGATGACAATCTTTTAAAAGCTCTTTTTATAGGTCGTTCAAACGGTTTTACAAGATGGATAACACCTTTTTTAGCCGGAGCAAATAGTATAAGTTTAAAAAAATTTATACTTTACAATATGCTAACCGCAGCCTTTTGGTCTCCGACATTTTTACTGGGCGGCTACTATCTAGGAAGTGCTTTTGAAATTTATGGAAAATATGTAGGTTTAGGCATTGTAGCTATTGTGATTATAAGTATAATTATTTTTAAATGGATCAAAAAGAGAAAAAATGATCAATAAAAATATCATTGCACTTGGATTTGTCAGCTTTTTTACCGATATGGCAAGTAGCATGGTTACATCCGTGCTTCCTTTGTTTGTTGTATATGTTTTACACGAAGGGATTGACAAGCTTGGCTTTATAGTGGGGATCGCTACTTTTGTATCTTACGGGTTTAGGTTTGTTTTTGGATATTTAAGCGATAGATATAAGATAGTAAAGCCTTTTGTAGTAGCAGGATATGCTATCTCGGCAATTACCAAACCACTTTTATATTTTAGCAACGGTTGGATAAGCGTAGCAACTCTTAGAGGAGTTGAGAGGATAGGAAAAGCTGTAAGAAGTGCTACAAAAGATAGTCTCATTTCAGCCTATTCGCAAAAAGGAAAAAGCGGAAAAACTTTTGGATTTCACAAGAGTATGGATATAGCAGGTGAGTTAAGCGGAAGTATCATAGCCTTTTTGGCACTTTACTATCTTGGAAAAAATGAAGCTATATTTCGTGAGCTTTTTGCTTGGACTTTACTGCCCGGTCTCTTTGCTGTGATAACAGTTCTATTTTTTGTCAAAGATGTTCCTTATACTTCCAAAAAAACTATCCAAAAAATTAACCTAAAAGATGACAAAGCTTTACTTCCGGTTTTACTTCTTTATTTTGCTTTTATCTTTTTTATGTTCAATGACTCATTTTATATGATAAAAGCCAAAGAGAGTGGATATTCGCTAGAATTTATCCCGCTTTTGGTGATAGTGTTAAATTTGACTCAAACTCTTTTTAGCT
>JALVWI010000121.1 GCA_027038335.1 Campylobacterales bacterium
AGCAAATGCCTTTTCCATGAAAAATCCCGGACGAGATGCTAAAGATCCGAAATATATCGGACAAAGAGGAAAGCATTTTGTCATGGTTTTAGATCTTAGAAAGTGCATAGGGTGTCAAGCTTGCACAGCAACATGTATGATAGAAAATCTTGTTCCAAAGGGGCAACATAGAACATTTGTTCCTGAGATGGAGATTGGTGAATTTCCAAATGTTAGAAAAGGTTTTCTGCCTCAATTATGTAATCATTGTGATGAGCCCTCATGTGTAAGTGTTTGCCCAACAGGTGCAACTTTCAAGAGAAAAGATGGGATTGTTGTTGTTGATAATACCATTTGTTGGGGATGTGGGTACTGCGTAGAGGCTTGTCCTTATGATAAGCGTTTTATCAATACTGAGACAAAAGTAGTTGATAAGTGTAATTTTTGTGCGCAAAGAGTTGACGAGGGATTGTTACCTGCTTGCGTTGAAACATGCATAGGAGGAGCAAGAATTTTCGGTGATTTGAATGATAAAAATTCTGAAGTTTCAAAACTTCTTAATACTTTTCCACATGATGTTTTAAAACCTGAACAAGGCAATAAGCCCCAAGTGTTTTATATTGGTTTGGATAACAGACTCACAGAAATTTTGGATGCAACGCCAGGGCTAGATGATTGGGTGCGTTTACAATTGAAGATTTTAGAAAAAGAATGGGCTATACTCCCAAAAAAGGAGGTGTGAAATGGAAGCACACTTAATAACCACACTAACATCAATCACTCCATATAGAGCTTGGGGATATGATATTCCTAACTATTTTTGGTTTACGAGTACTTCAGCTGCTGCTTTTATTATTTTTAGCTTGGCTATAGTATTTGGTGTAAAAAAATATCGCCCTATTGTTGGATTTTCGCTATTGATGGCATTTGCATTTCTTGCAGCTGCTCCGCTGAATCTTATTGATGATTTAAAACAACCGGGTCGTCTGATGAATTTTTTCCTTTACGGATGGGAAAACTTTCCTACATCTCCTATGAAATGGGGTGTTTTGATACTCATGTCTTATTTTGGACTCATTATTTTAACGGTACTGATATTTTATCGCTTATATTTTGTTAAAAGGATGGAAAAGTCTGATGCAATAGGCAAGACATTTTATAAAATTATGGCTCTAGGAAGAACTTCACAGGATATGAAATCACAAAATATAGACAAAAAGATTTTATATTTTCTTACTGCTGCTGGTATTCCGCTGGTCATAGCTCTGGAGGGCTATACCGGATATATTATAGGAATTGTTCATGCTATCCCACTATGGCATACACCTTTGATGCCTGTTTTATTTCTTTCATCTGCTATGGTAGAAGGAACTGGTGCATTGATTCTTTTGCTACTTGTATTCCAAAAATTCTTTTCCGAGAAAAGAGAAGTTGATAGAAGTATGATCGAAGATCTTGCCAAACTTTTAGCTTGGTTTATTTTAGTAGAACTTGTTGTACATATAATATGGTTAAGTTTTGCAATGCCATTTAATGGATCAGAAAAAAATGTAATTTTTAAATATTTTGATTTGCATTTAAGTAAGGTAGTTGGCGAATACATTATATGCTATATCGCACCGGCAATTATCGGATTAACCTTATTGAGAAAATCACTATTTCTAGTTTCACTAGGAGCAATTGCTTCAGCTGTTGGTGGGTGGATGCTAAGAGAAACTCTAGTCATAGGAGGACAAGAATTGCCAAAAACAGTACCTGGATTTATGGATTTTACATCTCCAGTTTTTGGACCAGATAGCATAATGTCAGTTGCATCAAACTGGGCGTTTCTTATTGCTGTGATCGCAATATTTGCAGTAATTTTTCCATGGGATGAAGAGATGAGCGATAGTTATGAAGGAGTAAAAAATGAACAAAAATAGAAGAAATTTTTTAATAGGTGTATCAGCAGTAGCAGCCTCAGCTTCTATCGCTGGATACAAAGGCACTCTAGAAAAAGCTGTGACAATGTCAAATAGTGGAGAAAGTGCAAAAGATCCTATTTATGGAAATTCTAGTAAAACTGAGTATAGTTTTTTAAATGATAAATTCGTAGCTAATGATGAATTTAAAATCTGCGCTACAACATGCATAGGCTGTACAACTCAATGTGGAGTAAGAGTAAAGATAAATAAAAAAACAGATAAAGTAGTCAGGGTTTTGGGAAATCCTTACAATTTATTATCTACTGATCCTTGGCTTCCTTATGAAACAAGTATCAAAGAGAGTTACAAACTACTTTCTCAAAATGGAAAATTTGAAACTTATCGCTCAAATGTATGCGCAAGAGGAAATGTTTTATTTGATAAGGCAGATGATAAAAGCAGAGTTTTAAAACCTCTTAAAAGAGTTGGAAAAAGAGGCGAAAACAAATGGAAAGAGATGGACATCGATGATCTTATAGATGAGATAGTAAACGGTGGTAATCTTTTTGGCGAGGGAAATGTCAAAGGCTTAAAGGATGTAAGAGATACTAAAACTCTTATCAATCCAAAAGAGCCAATTTTCGGACCAAAGTCAAACGGTCTTAGTCTCATAGGGACTACGCACGAGGGTAGATTTAAAACTGTAATCCATAGATTTTTAAAATCATTTGGAACAAGCAACTTCGTAGGACATACTTCTATCTGTGGATTGTCTTTTAGAGCAGGAGAAGCAGCATATCTTGGTAACTTTAAAAAATATCCTCACTTAAAACCGGACTTTGAAAATACAGAGTATCTTTTGAGCATAGGCACACCTCCCGGACAAGCGGGCAATCCTTTTAAAAGACAAGGAAAACTCTTAGCTCGTGCTAGAAGCGAAAAAAATATAACCTATACTATCGTCTCTCCTATGCAAGGAAATAGTGATACTATAGCAG
>JALVWI010000122.1 GCA_027038335.1 Campylobacterales bacterium
AACTTGGAAGTAGAAAAGATAGGCATGAGAGTCTTGGAAAAGGAAAAATTGGAATAGATGCTTTTAAATATATAATGAATGACAAAAGGATGGATGATATACCCTTGATACTTGAAACTATAGATGATAGCATTTGGGCTGAAGAGATAAAGTTGCTATATGACTTGATAGAAGATTAATTTTAGTTAAAGCTAAATAATTTTTTGATAAACTTAAAAATATCTTTAAAAATTTAATAAAAGGATAGTGCATGAATAAAAAGTTATCTATTTTTCTAACTTTTTTAGCAGTGAGCTTTATGTTACTGCTAAGTGGATGTGGTGGCGGTTACGGTAATGAGGGTGCAAATAGTGTTGGAGGTACTCTTGAAAAAGCAACCCCGATAAAAGATATAAATAATTCTACTATGTTATCAATTGTAAACAAAACACCGTATGGTAAAAATGCTAAAATTGCTTTTGGTTGCAAAACAGTAAAGATAACATACAAAACAAAGGACATAAACGGTAAAGATATAAATGCTTCAGGGTTATTGGTGTTGCCTATTGCTCCTACAGGACTTACTGATTTTTCCGTCTCTTTGATATGTGATAATCATGGAACGATTTTTTTAAATAGTGAAGCACCGAGTATTGCCGAAGAAAAGTATGGTATATCAAAAAATCCTCTAGCAATTTTAATGACCGGTTATGCCGGTTTTGCCGTGGCTATGCCCGATTATGTCGGATATGGTGACTCTAAGGGTGCGGTTCATCCATACATACTTAAAAGTTCAGCACAAGCTTCACTTGATATGATAAGAGCAAGTATCAAGTATATGACAGATCATCAAGTGTTATTTAACGGTCAACTTTTCATAAGCGGGTATTCTGAGGGTGGATATGTTACTATGGCTTTGGCAAAAGATATTGAAGAACATCATGCTTCAGAATTTCATTTAAAAGGTGTAGCTCCGATGGCAGGACCTTATGATGTGGAAGCCTTGGGTGCTTATGATCTAAATGCAAGTATGAAGATGGTATATCCCGCATTTTTAGCTGAGATAGCTTATTCGTACTCAAAAGCTTATGATGATATAAACATAAGTGACTTAGTTGTAAAGCCTACAGTATTTGAAAATATTCCTCTTTTCGGAGGAGATTATGATACTGTACCGATCCATGTAGTCTTAGGGTTGGCAGATCCTAGTAAAGGTGATTATGGATTTTATACGCATTATACAAATGAGCTTTTTAAAGATAGTTTTATAAATGATTATCAAACAAATATGAATAACCCTGTTCGAGTTGCTTTCGCTAAAAATAGTGTTTATAATTGGACACCTAAAAGTAAAATAAACCTTATACAATGCGTAGATGATGAAATTATACCTTATAAAATAGAAACATTAAAAACTTATCAAACTTTTATGGCAAATGGTGCTCAGGATGTTAATATCACGCCTATTCCTTCAAGCATGATAGCACCAAAGAGTAAAACAGAGCCTTTTGTACATCAAAGATGTGCTCCCGTAGCTTACGGTGCAGCAGTCAAATGGTTTGCAGATATTAGAAGTGGAGAATAAAATGAAAAAAATAGTACTAGTATCACTAGCGGCAAGTACTCTTTTGCTTGCAAGCGGTTGGAGAATACCTGAGCAATCTTCAAGGAGTGTTGCTCTTAGCGGAGCTTATGTAGCAAATTCAAACGGAGCGGATGCAAGTTACTACAATCCGGCAAATATGGCTTGGAATGATGATGATAACCTTTTTGAGATGGATTTAACTTATATAAATCTTCCTAAGATAAAGTATAAAGGAACGGTCAATGGTTTGCCCGCCAATGCCAAGTCAAAAGAGGAGCAATTTTTACTTCCAACACTATTTTTTAGCTCTAAAGATCATAACGGCTTTAGATACGGTCTTAGCATAACTGCTCCGGGAGGTTTGTCAAAAAGATGGAATGCTCCTTTGCAGAAACTTTATGCTAAGGAGTTTACATTAAAAATTATAGAGTTAAATCCGTCTATTTCTTATAAAATTAGTCCCAAATTTGCTATCGGTGCAGGCTTAAGAGTGGTTTATAGTGATGGAAAAGTAAGAAGTAGTGGAACAATAGCAAGAGATATGGAAGGCGATACAACAGAACTAGGTTACAATTTAGCTGCAACTTACAAGCCGTCAAGTAAAATGAATCTATCGGTAACTTATAGATCTAATGTTGACTTAGATGTGGAAGGCAATGCCAAGCTTTATGCCTCAGGAACAAAGTTGTATGACGGTGGAGCCGATGTAACAGTGCCGCTTCCTGCAGTTTTGGCTTTGGCGTTTTCTTATAAGGCAAATAAAGAAACAACTTTAGAGTTTGAGTATGATAGAACTTATTGGTCAAAATACAAAACATTGGATTTTAATTATAAAAGCTCTATCCCTGCCATGCTATATCCATATTTTGATAAACCCATATCAAAATATTGGAAAGATAGTGATGCTTATAGGGTGGGCATAACTCATCAATATAGCCAAAAGCTAAAACTTATGGTAGGTTTTGCCATAGATAAAACTCCTATACCATCTCAAAGTTTAGGGTTTGAATTACCAAGTAATGATGCAAAACTTTATTCATTAGGATTTGAGTATAAATATAGCAAAAAAGTTACTTTAGGTATGGGTTATCTATATGATAGCAAAGATGATAGGACAATAAGTGGAACAAACGCACAAGGTATAAACGGAACATTTAAAGATATATCTGCTCATTTGTTAACTTTGGGTTTTAAATATAGGTTTTAAAAATGGTTGAAAGTAAATACAATAATTTTTATGAAATGATAAAGGAAAATGCCAAAAATTTTCCAA
The DNA here is from genome assembly GCA_027038335.1 of Campylobacterales bacterium. Classification (GTDB taxonomy): domain Bacteria; phylum Campylobacterota; class Campylobacteria; order Campylobacterales; family JALSKU01; genus JALSKU01. The sequence continues at coordinate 2,838 of JALVWI010000122.1, forward strand.
ATAAGCCGGTACTTTTTGTAGACAAAAGAAAAGTAGGCAATCT
>JALVWI010000123.1 GCA_027038335.1 Campylobacterales bacterium
AAAAAACCGATATTGTTTTTAATTCCAAATGGTTTATTGAGATGGGTAGTATAGGCTTGGTTGAACTTACTACTACATTTAATGTGGCTAGAATGTTAGAAAGGGAAGATTTTGAAAAAAGATTTAAGTCAAATACTCCTATCAGTATAAGTGAGTTTTTATATCCTTTGCTTCAAGGGTATGATTCAGTTGCACTTAAAAGCGATATAGAGCTTGGAGGTACTGATCAAACTTTCAATCTTTTAATGGGGAGACATCTCCAAAGAGCTTATAATGTAGGTAAAGAACAAGCTGTCATCACGATGCCGCTTCTTGAAGGACTTGATGGAGTTAACAAGATGAGTAAATCTTTAGGTAATTATATAGGTATCACTGAAAGTCCTGATGATATGTTTGGTAAGATTATGAGTATCAGTGATGAACTTATGTGGAAATATTATGAAGTTTTAAGCGAGAAAGATTTGCAAGAGATAAAAGAGCTTCAAGAGGGTGTTAAAAATGGTTCTTTGCATCCTAAAAAGGTAAAAGAGATGTTGGCTTTGGAAATTGTCAAGAGATATCACAACTCCCAAAAAGCAGAAAATGCAAAAACTGAATTTGACAAAGTACACTCAAAAAAAGAGTTACCAAGCGATATGAAAGAGTATGAGTTGAGTGCTCCTATATGGATAGCAAAAGCTCTAAATATGATAGGATTAGAGAGTTCAACTTCACAAGCTAGAAGAGATATAAAACAAGGTGCTGTTAAAATAAATGAAAAAAAATGTCAAGATGAGCAGTTGCAGTTGCAAAAAGGTGAATATATACTGCAAGTAGGAAAAAGAAAATTTGCTAAAGTAAAGGTTGTGTGATGTCATACAAAAGCTTAAAAATAGGAAAACATACTATCAAGATACCCATTGTTCAAGGAGGAATGGGTGTAGGAATAAGTTGGGACAAACTAGCCGGAAGTGTTAGTAAAGAGGGTGGTTTAGGGGTAGTAAGTTCTGTTGGAACAGGATACTATAAAGATAAAAAATATATCCAAAAAGCTATCAATGACAGACCTTATGAAACAGCAAATTTTTACTCACAAGAGGCATTGAAACAGATATTTAAGAATGCTAGAAAGATTTGCGGTAATGCTCCTCTTGCTTCAAATGTATTATATGCTATTAATGATTATGGAAGAGTTGTTACAGATTCTTGTGAAGCTGGAGCAGACATCATTATAACAGGAGCCGGACTTCCTACTAATATGCCTGAATTTACAAAAGATTTTCCTGATGTTGCACTTGTGCCTATCGTTTCATCAGCTAAAGCCCTTAAAATTATTTGCAAAAGATGGACACAAAGATATGATAGAGTTCCTGATGCCGTTATAGTAGAAGGACCGCTTAGCGGTGGACATCAAGGTTTTACTTATGAACAATGTTTTAATGAGGCTTATAAGTTAGAAAATTTAATTGCTCCAATACTTGAAGAGATAAAAAAATGGGGTAATTTTCCTCTTATTGCCGCCGGCGGTATATGGGATAAAAATGATATAGATAAATTTTTATCTTTAGGATGCAAAGGTGTTCAGATGGGTACAAGATTTATAGGCACTTATGAATGCGATGCTCATGATAATTTTAAGGAGATACTACTTTCATCAAAAGAGGAAGATATAAAACTTTTTAAATCTCCGGTAGGGTATCCGGCAAGAGGAGTAAAAACAAATCTTTTTAAAAAGATAGAAGAGGGTAGTGCTCCTAAAATAAAATGTATTAGCAACTGTGTTGCACCTTGTCATAGAGGGGTTGAAGCTAAAGCCGTAGGATATTGTATAGCTGATCGTCTTTCGGATGCAATTTTGGGCGACAAAGAAAATGGATTATTTTTCACAGGAAGTAACGGATATAGACTTGACAAGCTTATAAGTGTAAAAGAATTGATGAATAGATTGGTTCATGGGGAAAAAAGTTAAAAATTTATTCTTGATTTTTGTTGTTATTGCGGCAATTACATTAAATGCATCCAATTTGAGTAATTCTGTATTGCAAATATCAAATAAGCTAAAGAGTGCCAATAAAAATGATATAGTTAGAATTTATCATGATTTAAAAAGCAAATATATAAAAGCTATCATAAATAATGATATAAAAGCTCAAATTTTAGCTATCAAAGGTTTAATGAAAAGCTCAAAGATTTTAAATATTTCTTGTAATCATTATCAAAAAGAGTTATCTTTGCTTTTAAAAGAAAATAAATCCAAAGATAAAAAAGAATATTTTGTTAAAGAAAAGAAAAAAGCTTCATATATAAAATCAATTAGATCTTACAAAGACAAAGTTATCATAACACTCAATAAAGAAATAAAAAAGCAAGATATAAAATTTTTTGAGCTAAATTCTAAACATAGATATAGAGATATTTTTGATATAAAATCAAAACTAAAGTTTAAAGTTGAAAAAATTTTACTTAAAAGCATTAAAAGCATAAGAATATCTCAATACAATAGTAATATTGTACGAATTGTGTTGGATTCAAATAAACCGATAAACTCTATATTTAGTGTAGAAAAAAATAAAATTATAATAAAAATTGACAATAAAAAGTATATTTCTTCTAAAAAAATATATTTAAAAAAGCCTGTAAAAACTTATACAAAAAAATATTTTACACCATATACAAAACAAAAAATTATCATAATAGATCCGGGTCATGGCGGCAAAGATACCGGGGCTATAGGATACAAAAGATTACGAGAAAAAAATGCAGTTCTTAAAATTGCACTAAAACTTGGAAAATATCTTAAAAGATATGGTTATAAAGTATATTATACTAGAAGTAGAGATATATTTATCAAAT
>JALVWI010000124.1 GCA_027038335.1 Campylobacterales bacterium
AAGGTTTTTCTATCTTGCCGTGTTCTACATTTAAGTCAATATTTGAAAACCAGATTTTGCCTTTTGGAAGCTTTAGGCACTGTTTGCAGTAGTATCTTTGATATTTATTTTGTAAAAAGTCTTTCGGTACTTCATAAGGCTTTGAGCCTATTTTGCTCCTATCAAACCTTATGACTTCATTTCCTCTTGTATCTATATATCTTATCTGCATATAGTATTTGTCACTACTTATCATAGTAAAAAAAAGATTTTCTACTATATTTTTATCTCTATTTTCATTGACAAAGTTTAAAAAGTTTTTATTGTTTGCAATAGCTTTTAAAGTATCACTTACATTTTTATAAAAAAAGTTTAGATACTCCATCTTATCTTTTGCATGAATTCTTGCCTGTCTTTCAAACTTTTTTTGTGAAGTTAAGTTATTGAAGTAAATATGAAGCATAAAGATGGAAGCTAGTAGTACAGTAGCAAAAAGAAGATATGAAAGAAAAAGAACTAGCTTAAATCTTCTCTTTTTCTTTTCTAAATCTTTTAATTCAATCATATTTATCTATTTTGTAGCCAAGTCCACGAATATTATCTATAAAGTTATTCTTTAGCTTGGCTCTTAATTTTTTTATCTGTGTTCTTAGAGTATTGCTATTTATGGGCTTATCCTCCCAAACATACTCTATGATAGTATCATAGCTTACGGTATGTGATAGATTTTTAACAAGTAAAAATATAAGCTTGATCTCATTTTTGCTTAGTTCAACTATATTGCCGTTATCATCTATAAGTTCCTGTTTTTTTATATCAAAAGTATATGTGTCATTTAATTTTATGAGATTTTTATTGTTTTTTAGAATCAGTTGATTTATACGAAGTTCTAACTCTTCAAAAAAGAACGGCTTTCTTATATAGTCGCTACAACCTAATGAGTATGCTTTTTTGACATAGTCTATATCAGACATAGATGTTATAAATATGATAGGTGTATCGATGCCTAACTCTCTTAACTCTTTTAGTGTTTCAAAACCGTTAAGTCCGGGCATATTTATATCAAAAAGAAAGATGTCGTAACTACCAAGTGCATTATCTTCAAAAAGTTCTTCACCGTTTTGATAGCCTTTGACGGTATGGTTTTTAAGCTCAAAATAGTTTTTGATCTCTTCTCTTATAAAGTTATCATCCTCAAGGATAAGAATCTTCATTTAAATCGTCCTTACATCATTCCACTCTCTTGAAGATACTCTTTAAGACCTTTTGTTTTATAAATTCCTTTGACAATGTAATTGATAAATATGATCATTTGGCTAGGATCTGCATATCCGGGAAGTTGTATGATTTTATTCCAATTTTTATCAAACATAATTATCTGAGGAGTTGCTTTGACGGCAAAACCCATCTTTAAAGAGATAGTATTTGTTTTTTTTGGAGGTTTTATATCTCCCATCTCATACTCATGATACTCGTCAAGAGGAATAGAATAAACATTGAAGTTATCCTTCAATAATTTATGAAGAGCTTTATTTTGCTCTATATCTTTTTCAAATATTTTACAATACGGGCAAGTTTTTGTTTCAAAAAGAAGCATTACATTTTTTCCGTTTGCAACAAGCTTGGTAGTGTGCTTCAAGATATTGTCATTAGCACTTAGGATATTGGTAAAAAATAAAACAAATAGTACCAAAATAATCTTTTTCAACATAACTCCTTAAAAATTAGGGCTGAGGATTGAGATTTTAGGGTTTAGGACCCTATTTCTTACCCACCATTATGCCATTTTTTTCATAAAACTCTTTTAATGCTTTATATACTTCACCATTTTTTCTATCTTTACCTAGCCAAAGACCGCTTTTTACAAAGTCTAATGTAACTTCAAACTGTTTTGGAGGCATATATCCGGGAACTATAAATATACTTTTACCGTTTTTATCAGCAAATATTAGTGTCGGAGTAGAATTGACTTGATATATGTCTATAAGAGTTTTAGTGTCTGCATCCATCGGTTTGCCTTCGTGTAAAAGTTTATGCATTCTATTTTTCATTGCATCAAGTCTATAAACACTAAAATCACTCTTTAATTCATTATGCAATTTTTTATCATTATGAATATCAAGATTTAGTTTTGCACAGTATGGACACTGATCTGTTTCAAAAATGATAAGCATATACTTACCCTTTGGCTCAAGTGAAAAGCTATCTTTAAATATATCGCTTAGATCCACTTTTGGAAGTTGATTTTTATCATTTTGAGCAACTTTTTCAGAGTTATTTTTTGTTTGATAAGTTTTATCAACCTTGATAAGTTTTGGAGCTTCCTCTTTTATGGTTTTGACCGAAGTTTTTTCATCACATCCACTCAATAAAAACAGAGCTGCAAAAAGCAGCCCTGTTAAAACTTTTATAAAAGTTTGTTTCATTTTTTAAGTCCTTTGACATATCCGTGTAAGATCGCATTGACTTTGTTGATGTGGTCTTTGTCAGTCAATATTCCGGGGTTGGTATTGACTTTTTTCCAAAGTTCATCATTTGTCATATTTTGATGACATCCCATACAAACACCTGTTCTTTCCATTTTGACTCTCATATCCTGATCAAGAGGTCTTGATGCCGGCCAGTGAGATCCGACATTGGCTAGTTGTTTTCCGTCTCTAGTTACTACTTGAGACCATCCAAAATTCATACCGGGAATTGCTTTCATCTGCACTGTTGTGTGAGAAGAAGCAAATTTACCTGTGGCTAAATCCTGAAGGTCTATCTTGACATCTTTGTTTTGATCTATCATAGGATCTTTTTTACCGTATCCTAGAGCTTTTTGACTAGAGTGACAACTCTCGCAAGTTCTAGCTTTGACATCTACAGTATGCGGTTGAACCGGTGACATATCTATAGCATCAACTATATGACCGTTGTCATGAACTCTAGCTTGTTTATTAAGGATAACAGTTTCGCCTTTTGGTCCTATAACAGTAAAAGTTACTTGACATCCCGGAATTATCGGAGTAACAAGACCTTCACCGTTGATACCGAGTATTGGATCTTCCCATTCGGTATAACTTCTAGTTTCACTTGATTTGCCTATCTGTTTTTTACCTTTTGTGCCTAGGACTGATTCACTTGTTTCACCGTTTTTAAAGTGTGTTGAACCGCTTGCTATCCAGTCGATCTTGCTTTTGCCTTTTCTATAGTCAGTTTTTACATGACAGCCATAGCATTGTGGAGCCCAGCTTGAGTGGCAAGCATAACACTCTAGTTTTTGCATATGAGCTTTTACAGAATACATAGCAACTTCGCCGGCTTTTGACAATTCTTTTTTGATTTGTTTAGTCTTTAAAAGAGGTACGATCAAATCTTTTCCGCTAGCTAAATGAGCTATGACTGTATTTGATCCTTTTTTCTTGACAACATTACCCAATGGATTGCCTCTAGTTGATAGCAAGTATCCACCCTCAGGATCATATACCATACCTTGTTTCATCCAAGCAGGAAGTGTTTTTGCTAAACCTCTTGGACCCTCAGGAGCTCCAACAGCTAGCTCATTTTCACCATAACCTATCTTCAACTCCCAAGGAAATTTAGTAGTAGTTCCATGACAGTCTGAACACTCTATCTCAACTTGACCTAGAGTAGTTCCCGCGATGTTTCCGTCACCATGCATATCTATAGATGTATGACAATCTTGACAAGTCATACCTGCTCTAAAGTGGACATCTGATTTTAAATGGATATATCTTTTGCCGTGAGTTTTGCTTTGAGCTTTACCGCCCGGCATAAGAGGTGAACCGTAGGGCTGTTCCATCATACCCATATATGAAACACCTATTCTTTTACCTCTATTGTGGCAAGAGTTACAAGTCTCAGGATGAATTCCGCTAAATGTTACACCGGTACTTGGAACATGCACTTTAGCATCTCTTGTTCCTTGCATTTCATGAACAAGTAAATGACCATGCTCTTTTTTATTTATAGTAGGATCATTTCCTTCATAAAAACCTTCATTTCCATAGGGAATATGACAAGCACTACAACCCATGCCTCTCCAGTCACCTCTTCCTTTTCTACCTCTTACGCCTATATGGCATCTTTGACAGTCACTTCTTTGATAAGAGATGCTAGCATTATAACCCATCCTTTTGATATAGGCTTCATGACTTTCACCCGGTTTTTGCATCAAATCTGCTGAAGATTGAGGTGGGAGTGGGAGTTGTTTAAGCTCTGTGGGAAATTGGTCTTTATATTTTTTTGCCATTGCAACCATATATTTTTTATATGTTTTTGTGCCCCATGTAGGAACTTTACCATCTGTATCTTTGATGGCATAGTCTCCAAACTTAACTTTTTGAGTATCTTCACTACCAAAAGTATGTAAATTACCTTGGATTTTACCTGCTTCTGTAGCCATAAGAGCTTTTTTCATGTTATTGACAGTATCTGCATGGCAAAGACCGCAAGTCTTATCCATTACCCAGTAACTTCCGGGATCTCTAACAAATGCCTCTAAGCCTCCGGGATGTCCGGGAGCTCCCTTATGAGCCTCCTCTTTGGTGGTAGCTTTTGGATTACCTCCGTGACAGATGACACATCCATTTGGATCTCCTATGCTAGCACCCATTGCTTTTATCTGCTGCATCATTTGTGAATCTTTATGTCTTATATCTTCTATACCTTTATGACACGACATACAGTCGCCAAAAGCCCAAGAAGACATCACGATCACAAAGAGTGCAACTTTGCTTAAACCTGATCTTAGCATTTTCTCTCCTTTTTGTATTTGTCAATTAAGGAATCACCTTTTGTTTGACTTTTCAAAATCATAGCAAATAAAAGTGCCGTTAAAGTGCTTTTTCTGATAAAAAATTGTATTTTATAAAATTTATATATATTTAAGGATACCTCTAATAATTAGATTAGTAATATTTTTAGATTACATATTGTTATTATTAATATTTATTATAAAAATTAGTTATAAAATTTATATATGTATTAAAACTGTTTTATTCTGCAATAATATAATTAAAAATAAAATTTTTCTAATTTAAGCTTTTATTTAATGATTATAATGTTAAAATTTCAATTAGATTATTTTTAGGAAATAAAATGGGTGATACGGTACTGATAGAAGAGGGTGTCAAGTTCCTAGTTTTGGGTATGACTACGGTGTATATTTTTTTATACCTGATGGTTGTAGTCCTTAAAATTGAATCAAAAATAGTTCAAAAATATTTTCCTCCCGCAAAAAAAACTCCACCTCCAGTTAAAAGATCACAAAAAAAAGTATCAAATGATGATGAAATAGTGGCAGCTATTACCGCTGCAATTATAGAACATAAAAAATAGATAAGGAAAAAGTATGGCAAAAAAACTTATAGATATAATGGATACAAGTTTTAGAGACGGTTTCCAGTCTGTTTTTGGAGCAAGAGTTTTGCTTGAAGATTTTATAGAAGCGGTATCGGTTGCAAAAGAAGCGGGTATTAGCCATTTTGAATTTGGTGGAGGTGCTAGGTTTCAAAGCCCGTTTTTTTATCTAAATGAAAATGCTTTTGATATGATGGATAAATTTCGTGAAGTTGTAGGAGATATAGTAAATCTACAAACTTTAGCAAGAGGTGTAAATACAGTAGCTCTTGATACCGCAAGTAGTGATATTATAGATTTGCATGCAAAACTCTTTAAAAAACATGGTACTACAACTATCAGAAACTTTGATGCTCTAAATGATGTAGAAAATTTAAAATTTAGTGGAGAGTGTATAAAAAAGCATGGTTTAAAACATGAAATTGTTGTTACTATGATGGAGCTACCTCCGGGTTGCAAGGGTGCTCATGATGTGCCTTTTTATGAAAAAGTTTTAAGAAACATACTTGATAGCGGTATTGAGTATGATAGTGTATGTTTTAAAGATGCCAGTGGTACTTCAAATCCAAAAAAAGTGTATGAAACTATCAAAATGGCAAAAGAATTATTGCCTGAAAATATCCATGTAAGGCTACATACTCATGAAACTGCAGGTGTTAGTGTAGCTTGTTATTTGGCGGCTCTTGATGCAGGTGTTGACGGTATTGATTTGGCAGCTAGTCCTGTTAGCGGAGGAACAAGTCAACCCGATATTTTAACTCTTTTGCACGCTACAAAAGGGACTAATTATGACCTTGGTGGGTTAGATATAGAAAAGATTTTAAAATATGAAACATTTTTCAAAGAAAAAATGAAAGATTATTTTATTCCGCCTGAAGCTATGGCTGTTTCACCTATTATTCCATTTTCCCCTATGCCGGGCGGTGCATTGACAGCCAATACTCAAATGATGAGAGACAATAATATACTTGATAAATTTCCTGAAGTTATAAATGCCATGAGAGAAGTAGTAGAAAAAGGTGGATACGGTACAAGTGTAACTCCTGTGAGCCAATTTTATTTTCAACAAGCATTTAATAATGTAATGTTTGGTCCATGGAAAAAGATAGCTGACGGTTATGGAAAAATGGTACTGGGCTATTTTGGTAAAACTCCCGTAAAGCCAAATGATGAGATAATAAAACTTGCAAGTGAGCAATTAAAACTTGAACCTACAACAAAAACCGCACTTGAACTTGCCAATGAAGATCCAAACAAATCAAAAGAACACTTTATAAAAATGCTCAAAGATGAGGGTATAGAAACTACTGAAGAAAATATTTTTATCGCTGCGGCTTGTAAAGAAAAAGGTATAGCATTTTTAAAGGGTGAGGCAAAAGTAAATGTTAGAAAAATAAGTCAGATGAAAGAGCAAAATTCAAAAAGTACAAAAAAAGGTGGAGAGAAAATGAGTGGAAGTTATACAGTTGTAGTAAACGGTAAAAAATATAATGTAGATGTAGTTGAAGGAAAAGATGCCAATATCTCAGTAAGTGAAGCAAAACAACCAAAAGAGGTAAAAAAAGAGACTCCCATAGAGATAGATTCTATTGAAGGAGATGAGGTGTTTGCAACGCTTCCGGGAAGTGTATTTAAGATAGTGGCAAATGTGGGAGATGTAGTTAAAAAAGATGATGTGGTTATAATTTTGGAAGCTATGAAAATGGAGATAGAGATAGTTGCACCTAAAAATGGTACTATCAAGTCTATCAATGTAAGCCAAGGTGAGAATGTAGAAAATGGTCAACTACTTTTTGTTTTATAGGAAAATATTAAGGAAAAAATGATGAAACTCTCATGCTTCAAAAATACAAATAATAATATCAATCATGATAGTTTCTCTTGCCAAAGGCAAAGCATAAGTTCTTCCCATAAAATTTGGGAATTTTATGGGAGCCCTAAAGGTGAGAGGAATTTTCAAGGAGCTTTGCTTCTTGGAAAGGAGATTGTAAAGTGAAAAAAATTCTCTATATTTTGCTTGTGGTAACTATATTTTTAGGAGCAGTCAATCTTTGTGCAGCTGAAAACTCCACGAGTATGAAACAAGAGGTAAAAAAAGAACAATACTCTAAAGAGTATAAGTCGGTTTCGATAGCTCAACTGTTTAAAAATTTTTATAAAACAACAGGTATTTATGCTTTTTTAAATCCTAGAGACGGTGCTACAAATGCTTTAGGTGAGCCTTTAAGTAAATTTGCCCAAAGCTGGGGTAGGGTGATAATGATAGGTATCACATTTTTACTCTTTTATTTAGCGATTGCTAAAGGGTTTGAACCTTTGCTTTTATTGCCTATAGCTTTTGGAGGGTTATTGGCAAATATTCCGTTAGCAAATATCATAGGACATGAAGGATTTATAGGGACTATATTTGATGCGGGTATAAAAAATGAGCTTTTTCCTTTGATCATATTTATGGGAGTGGGTGCATTGACTGATTTTGGACCGCTTTTAGCCAATCCAAAAACCGCACTTTTAGGTGCAGCGGCACAGTTTGGTATATTTGGTTCGCTTTTAGGTGCTTTATTGCTTAGTCAATATACTCCATTTTTTGATTTTTCTTTAAAAGATGCTTCAGCTATATCCATTATAGGTGGAGCAGATGGTCCTACTTCTATATTTGTAGCTTCAAAGCTTTCACCTGATCTTATGGGGGCTATTGCTGTTGCAGCATACTCATATATGGCACTTGTGCCTATCATCCAGCCTCCTATCATGAGACTTTTTACCACCAAAGAGGAGAGAAAGATAAAGATGAAACAGCTCAGAGAAGTAAGCAAACTTGAAAAACTGCTCTTTCCTTTGACTGTTTTAGTACTTTCTATTTTAATACTTCCTGAGTCAACTCCTCTTATTGGAGCTTTGACTTTCGGTAACTTTGCAAAAGTTTCCGGTGTAGTTGATAGACTTTCAAATACAATGCAAAATGCTTTGATAAATATAGTTACTATATTTTTAGGTCTTGGTGTCGGTTCAAAATTAGCGGCCGAAAAATTTTTGGTAGCAGATACTCTAGGTATCTTGGCTATCGGTCTTTTTGCTTTTGCGATAGGAACTGCTGCGGGAGTACTTATGGCAAAAGTTATGAATAAATTTTCAAAAGATCCTATCAATCCTTTGATAGGATCAGCCGGTGTTAGTGCGGTTCCGATGGCTGCAAGAGTTTCAAATAAAGTAGGAATGGATGAGGATAAAACCAATATGCTTTTAATGCATGCTATGGGTCCAAATGTAGCGGGTGTTATAGGTTCGGCAGTTGCAGCGGGTGTGTTGCTTTCAATATTTAAATAGGAGGAGTTTTTAAATGTCGGTTATGGAAGAGTTGGAAAAGTGTGGTATCCAAAATGTTAAAAAAGTTTTTCACAATTTGGATTATGATGAGTTGTATAATCATGAGATACAAAATCATGAAGGATGTGTAACTGACAGCGGTTGTGTAAGCGTAGATACAGGTGTATTTACAGGTAGAAGTCCAAAGGATAAATACTTTGTTGACCAACCACCATCAAATAAATATATCGCTTGGGGGGAGATAAATCATCCCATATCAAAAGAGGTTTTTGATAAACTTTTTGAAAAAGCCAAAGAAGAGTTAAGCAATAAAGAGCTTTATGTCCAAGATGCATTTTGTGGTGCTAGTAAAAATAGTAAAAAGTCTATCAGAGTTATAGCAGAGATCGCTTGGCAAGCACATTTTGTCAAAAATATGTTCATCAGACCTACAAACGAGGAGCTTGAAAACTTTAAGCCTGATTTTACTTTGTATGTTGCAAGTAAAGTTACCAATGATGAATGGAAAGAGCAAGGCTTAAATAGTGAAGTTTTTGTAGTGTTTAATGTAGAAGAAAATATAGCTGTCATAGGCGGTACTTGGTATGGTGGAGAGATAAAAAAGGGAGTTTTCTCCATGATGAATTACTGGCTACCGCTTGAAGATAAGCTTGGTATGCACTGCTCTGCAAATGTAGGAAAAGATGATGATGTGGCACTCTTTTTCGGACTTAGCGGAACAGGTAAAACTACACTTTCAACCGATCCAAATAGAGCTTTGATAGGTGATGATGAACATGGATGGGATGATGATGGAGTATTTAACTTTGAAGGCGGATGTTATGCAAAGGTTATCAATCTTGATCCATCTAGTGAGCCGGAAATTTATGCTGCCATAAAAAAAGATGCACTACTAGAAAATGTTGTTGTCGATGAAAACGGTCATGTGGATTTTGCTGATAAAAGTAAAACAGAAAATACTAGAGTTTCATATCCGATATATCATATAGAAAATCATTGCTCAACTTTGCAAGCTGGACATCCGAAAAATATCATATTTTTAACCGCTGATGCTTTTGGAGTTTTACCTCCTGTTAGCAAACTTACAAAAGAGCAGGCAATGTACTACTTTTTAAGCGGTTATACTGCAAAAGTAGCCGGTACTGAAAGAGGTATAACAGAACCTGTTGCTACATTTAGTTCATGTTTTGGCGAGCCGTTTTTGCCTTTACATCCAACAGTTTATGCAAAACAGCTTGGCAAAAAGATAGATGAACACAAAGTAAATGTATATCTTGTCAATACAGGATGGAGCGGTGGAGCTTACGGAGTTGGAAAAAGAATGAGTATAAAAGCTACTAGAAGTTGTATCAATGCTATACTTGACGGAAGTATAAATGATAGCGAATTTGAAACTTTACCGGTATTTAATCTTTCCGTTCCAAAATCTCTTGAAGGAGTAGATAGCAATATCTTAAATCCTAGAAATACTTGGGAAGATAAACAAAAATATGATCAAACAAGAGATAAACTAGCTTCAATGTTTGTAGAAAATTTCAAAAAATATATCACTGATGAGAGTGATTTTTCAAAATATGGACCAGAAATTTAAATAAGAGCTAAGTGCTAAGTGCTAAGAGCTAAGAGCTAAAAAATGCTCTAAGCTCTAAGCTCTAAGCTCTAAGCTTCCAAGAAAGGGAGTTTTATTGTCTAAAGTTGCTTCAGGAAAGATAAAAAAATCAAGTTCAAAACTCTTAGATGAGTTCAATGCCTCTATAATGTTTGATAAAGAGTTATATAAAGAAGATATAAAAGGCTCTATAGCTCATGTTAAGATGCTTCAAAAACAAGGCATTATAAATAAAGAGAGTATGCAAAAGATAATTGATGGGCTTAATGTTATCAAAAAAGAGATAGATAACGGTGAGTATAATTTTCATATCAAAGATGAAGATATACACATGTCTATAGAAAACCGTTTGACTGAGCTTATAGGTGATGATGCTAAGAGAATGCATACAGCAAGAAGTAGAAATGACCAAGTTGCACTTGATTTTAGAATGTTTGTTTTGAGAAATTTTAAAGAGATAGCCAATCTTCTTTTTGATTTGGAAAAAGTTTTACTTGATATTGAAAAAAAGCATACAAAAACTTTGCTCCCGGGAATGACTCACTTGCAACATGCTCAACCTATAAACTTTGCATATCATCTTTTGGCATATAGTTCTATGTTTAAAAGAGATATTGAGAGATTTGAAAATTCACATAGTAGAAACAATATCTCTCCTATAGGTTGTGCTGCATTGGCTGGAACTCCTTATGATAGTGATAGAGAGTATGAAGCAAAACTTTTAGGATTTGAAAGTGTTAGTGTAAATTGTCTTGATACGGTAAGTGATAGAGATTTTGCATTGGAAATGCTTTTTAATATCTCAGTTTTGATGATGCATATATCAAGGCTTTCTGAAGAGTTGATACTTTGGAGCAGTAGCGAGTTTAGTTTTGTTGAGTTAAGTGATGAGTACAGTACAAGCAGCTCCATAATGCCTCAAAAGAAAAACCCTGATGTTCCAGAACTTTTAAGAGGAAAAACAGGAAGGTGCTATGGCAATCTCATATCCCTTCTTACTGTCATGAAAGGTTTGCCGTTAGCTTACAATAAGGATATGCAAGAGGATAAAGAGGGTGTATTTGATAGTGTAAAAACTGCAAAAATATCCATAAAGATACTAACAGAAGCTTTAAAAACCATGAGTATAAAAGCTGATAAAATGCAACAAGCTACAAAGATAGGTCATTTAAGTGCTACGGACTTGGCGGATTATTTGACAAAAAAATGCGGATATGCTTTTAGGGATGCTTATAAACTAACCGGTGAGATAGTAGGATATGCTGATGATATGGGTAAAGATATAAGCGAATTAACTTTAGAAGAGTTAAGAGAATTTGATAAAAATATAAAAGATGATATTATAGAAACACTGCAGCTTAAAAACTCAATGAATGCTAGAAACTCTCAAGGCGGAACTTCTATAGAGCAGACTAAAAAACAGATAGAACAGTTTGAGAAGTGGCTTGAAAATAGTAGGTAGGATTTAGGATAAATTGTCACTTTAGTAGATATGTCGCTATGATGATGTAAGGGATAAAAAGTAGAGAGCTTATAAAAACTATCGTAGTTACCTCTTTTGGTTTGCAGTCGAATATACTTGCTAG
>JALVWI010000125.1 GCA_027038335.1 Campylobacterales bacterium
GGATCAAAAAACTCCCATGAGGAGCTTTCAAAAGCATAAACGGCATTTGAAAATAGGCTGGAATTGAAACTATTTTTTATGATAGGAGGAAGTTGGAAAAAATCACCGACAAATAAAAAAGAGCCTTCAAAACCGCTTCCTTCCACCCTATATCTTATCATATCAAGCATAGATGAACTAACCATACTTATCTCATCTATGATGATAAGGTCACAGCTTTTTAGCAACTCTTTTATATCTTTTACTCTTTTTTTGTTTTTCCTATCTTGCAAAACTAGCTCATCTAATGAGTTGCAGATGCCAAAAGCAAAAAAACTATGTATCGTTTGTCCACCGATATTTACCGCACTTATACCGGTACTTCCCAATACTACTACATGTTTTGAGTCTTTTTTATACTCTTTTATGATCTCTTTTGTAAGATAGCTTTTGCCTACCCCTGCCCCACCTGTTAAAAATAGATTTTTTGTTTTTAAAAACTTTTTTATTTTATATTTCACTTTAAAATTATCCCGGATATATCATCTTTTGTAATATTTTTATAAATCGGCTCTCTTATAAAAGTTTCATTTTGAGGGTTTACAAAAAATAAAGTAGGATAAACAGTAGTATAGTACATCTCTATAGGATATGAGCTTTTATACTCTTTATTTATTAGCACAGCTATAACTTTTTTATTTAGTTTTTTTATATATGGTTGACCTGTAAAAACCTCTTTTAAAACCTTATTGCACTGTTTACAACCGTTTTTTACAAGTAATACTAGAAGAATTTTATCGTTATCTCTTGCTTCAACAAGAGCTTTATCATAATCCCCTCTCCAACTTATAGTATCAGAGTACGAAAAAACATTGAACAATACAAAAAGTAATAAAATAATTTTTTTCATTTTCAAAAAGTATTAGGACTAAAAGTTTTAAACTCTCAGCCCTAAACTTTATTTATGAGAACATCTCTTTAGCTTCCTCTTCTGAAAGCTTACTAAAGTCAAGATATTTATATATCCTATCTCTAACTTCCGGAGTTATTTTCTTAGGAACTAAGCTAAGATACTCCTCTTTTGTCGGAAGTCTTCCAAGAAGTGCCGTAACAGCTGCTAGCTCAGAAGAGCCTAGATATACTTTAGCCCCTTTTCCCATCCTATTATCAAAGTTTCTTGTACTTGTTGAATAGACTATAGCATCATCAGCTACTCTTGCTTGGTTACCCATACACAAAGAACATCCCGGTATCTCAGTCCTAGCTCCAGCAGCTCCAAATATAGCATAATATCCCTCTTCTGTAAGAGTTTTTTTATCCATTTTAGTAGGCGGTGCTATCCAAAGTCTAACAGGAACTGTACCCTCGCCTTTTAAAACTTCTCCTAAAGCTCTAAAAAGACCGATATTGGTCATACAACTTCCTACAAATACTTCATCTATCTTTCCATTTGGTCTATTTGAATCAGCCAAAATCTCACTCAAAGTCGCTACATCGTCAGGATCATTTGGACAAGCTAAAATAGGCTCAGTTATCTCACTCATATCTATCTCTAAAACATGAGAATATTTTGCATCCTTATCAGCTTCTAAAAGCTTAGGATCTTTTATCCACTCTCTCATCTTTTGAGCTCTTCTTTCAAGCGTTCTTTTATCTTCATAACCATTTTCTATCATTGCTTCTATCATAGCTATGTTTGATTTAAGATACTCAATAACCGGCTCTTTATTTAGCTTAACTGTACAAGCTGCCGCACTTCTTTCAGCTGAAGCATCGCTTAGCTCAAATGCTTGTTCTACTTTTAAATTTTCAAGCCCCTCTATCTCTAAAATCTTACCTGCAAAAGCATTTATCTTACCTTTTTTCTCAACAGTTAAAAGTCCTTTTTTGATAGCATAGTAAGGTATAGCATTTACCATATCTCTTAGAGTGATACCCGGTTGCATTTCACCCTTAAATCTTACCAAAATAGACTCTGGAACATTCAAAGGCATACTTCCGGCAACCGCAGCAAATGCTACAAGTCCACTACCGGCAGGAAAACTTATACCTATAGGAAATCTAGTATGCGAATCTCCTCCGGTACCTAAAGTATCAGGCAAGCAAAATCTATTGAGCCAAGAGTGTATAACACCGTCTCCCGGTCTTAGTGCAACACCGCCTCTTTTAATAAAAAATTCCGGTAAAGTATGCTGAAGTTCAACATCAGCAGGCTTTGGATAAGCTGCCGTATGGCAAAAGCTTTGCATAACAAAATCAGCTCCAAAGCTAAGAGCCGCTAACTCTTTTATCTCATCTCTTGTCATGGCTCCTGTGGTATCTTGACTTCCTACTGTTGTAGCAATAGGCTCACAATACATTCCGGGTCTTACACCATCCATACCGCAAGCTTTTCCTATCATCTTTTGAGCCAAAGTATATCCGCTTCCATCATCTTCAGGCTGTTTAGGTCTAGCAAATATCTTATCTTCACCAAGTTTTAATGCCTCTCTAGCTTTTGTAGTTAAATTTCTACCGATTATTAGCGGTATCCTACCGCCTGCTTGTATCTCATCAGGTAAAGTATTTGGCTGTATCTCAAACTCACTTACAACTTCACCGTTTTTATATATCTTTCCTTCATAAGGCTTGATGATTATCTCATCACCCATCTCAAGTTTACTAGCATCTGCTTCTAGTGGAAAAGCACCGCTATCTTCTGCGGTATTAAAGAAAATCGGTGCTATGATATTGCCTATGATAACTCCGCCTGTTTTTTTATTTGGCACCCCCGGGATCTCTTCACCTATATGCCATTGGACAGAATTGATAGCTGATTTTCTTGAGC
>JALVWI010000126.1 GCA_027038335.1 Campylobacterales bacterium
TAAAAAATAAAAAAGGAGAAAGGATGAAAAAGTTTGCTTTTCTTTTGCTTTCTTTTGCTTTTTGTGTTTATGCATCCCAGTCTTTATGGTTGCATGATTATAATAAAGCAATGATAAAAGCAAAACAGCTTGATAAGCCGATACTTTTAATGTACTCAGCAAAGACTTGACCAGAGTGTAACTATATGAAACAGGTTGTTTTTCCACAGAAAAAGGTTGCATCTTTTTTATCAAGTCATTTTATTACAGTTGCTTTAGATATTCAAAGTGATAAGTTGCCAAAAGATTTTGGATATATTGGAATTCCGACTTTTTATATCATAAGTCAAAAGGGTAAAAAAATAGGTATATTACTAGGCGGCAGTAGTGCTAAAAGATTTATTGAAAAATTAAAAAAGAAGATGAAAAAATGAGATATTTGTTGGTACTTTTTTTGTTTGTTAGCTTTGTATTTTCGTATGATAAAGATGATTTAAAAGCATTAAAAAATGATAAAGATTGTATAGGATGTGATCTTAGTAATGCAAACTTGGTAGGTATCTACTTGGAGGGAGCCGATTTGAGTGATAGCGATTTTAGCGGTGCTGACTTAAGTAATGCTGATTTGATGTATAGTAACTTTTATGGAGCAAATTTACAAAATGCCAAACTTGTCAATGCTAATGCAAGAGCTGCAAATTTTAAACAAGCAAATTTAAACGGAGTTAATGCAAAAGGTATAGTTTTCAAAAAAACCTCTTTATCAGGGGCAAAGATAATAAATGCAAACTTTAGCGATGCAAGACTTTGGCATTTGGATCTAAGAAAAACTATCATAAAAAATACAAATTTTACTGATGCAGCTATTGGTATGAGTGTGTTAGATGGTTTAGACCTAAGAAGTTCAAAATTAAATAATACTATTTTATGGAAAAGCAGTTTCAAAGGAGCAATTCTGACTAAAAAAGAGTGTAAACATGCCAAAGAACAAAAAGCTCTGCTTAATGATACAACAAAATGCAAATAGCACAAATAAGGCACTTTAAAAGGCTATAATAAGAAAAAACAAAGGAGTGTCAATGAAGTTAAAGATATTTTTAACTACTTTGCTTTGTATAACAGTTTTAAATGCGGGGGATTATATCATCAAGGATAGTAAAAATTCAGTTGATAAAACTATCCAAAAGATACAAAATATTGTCAAGTCAAAAGGTATGCAAGTCTTTGAGATTATTGATCACAATGCTAATGCAAAAAAAGTAGGCTATGATATGCTCAAAGCTAAGGTTATTGTATTTGGTAATGCAAAACTAGGTACTAGGATAATGCTTAGGGATATACATGCTGCTATCGCTCTTCCTATAAGAGTTTTGGTTTATAGAGATTATAATAATAAAGTAAAAATAGAGTATCTAAACCCAAAAGTACTAGAAAAGAGATTTGATCTTAAAGGATGCGGTGTTATTCCCAAGATGTCAAAAGCTTTAGATATGATAACAACAAAAGCCGGAATGTAAATCTCAGTTTATAAGGTTTGTTTTTTCAAACAGTATAACTCTATCAAATACTACTTTATTGATAATGATTATCACTTTAAATGTTTATTAAGTTCTTTTTTGATACTATTCAGATTTAGGATTGAGGATTATTGTTTTTATATATAAACCAAAGACTTTCATATCTTTATTCCTGTTTTTGAAAGGTTGTCGGATGAAAAAAGTATCAGACTTAAAGATAGGTGATAGTGCGATAGTGGCTAAGGTTACTGCACAAGAACCCATAAAAGGACGGCTAAGCGCTATGGGTATAGTAAAGGGAGCAAGACTTAAAGTTTTAAAACATACCCTTGCCAAACAAACATGGGATGTGATGGCTGACAGCACCAAAGTAGGCTTAAGAGAAGAAGAAGCAGAAAATATTTTGGTAAAAGTTGATAAATGAGTAAACACATAAAAGCAGTAGTTGCCGGACAGCCAAATGTCGGTAAATCATCCTTGCTAAATGCCATTGGAAATGCTAGACTTCATACGGGTAATTTTTCAGGAGTTACGGTTGATACTAAAGTTATCAATGTGCAAAAGGGTGATTATGATATAGAGTTGGTGGATTTGCCCGGTATCTACTCATTAAATGCCTATACTCCTGAAGAGCAAGTAAGCAAAAATTATCTTATAGGTGAAGAGTACGATGTCATCATAAATATTGTAGATGCCAATACACTCTCAAGAAACCTTATCTTTACATTGCAACTTCTTGATATGCATAAAAAAACGGTACTTGTTTTAAATATGGTAGATGAGATAGAAGCAAAAGGCGGAAGTATAGATAAAAAGAGGCTTGAGACTTTGCTTGGCATCCCTGTTGTTTTAGCTTCAGCTAAAGAGCATAAGGGGATAGATGAGATAGTTGATAGTGTTATAAAGATTTATGAAGCTCCAAAATATAAAAATAAGATATACTATAATGAGAGAATTGAGCAACGCATAGAAAAATTGGTCTCTATTCTAAAAAAATCTCCCCATTTTAAAGATGAAGATTATGCTAGATTTGTTGCTATTAGACTTCTTGATAGAGATGAAAATATTTATAAGATTATTCATGATTTGCCTGTGTGGATAGAGGTGCATGATGTGCTTGAAAAGATGTACAAAAAGCTTGAAGCTGAGTTTGATGAAGAGAGTACAACAGATATATTATCCAATGAAAGAGCAGCACTTGCACACAACCTACAAATGGAAGCTCTTAAACTCCCTGAGATAGAAGAGACTCTAAGCGAAAAGATAGACAATATCCTTATACA
>JALVWI010000127.1 GCA_027038335.1 Campylobacterales bacterium
AGTTAACAGGTGGGATTGTAAAAGATATACTCACCAATTCATCTTTTCATCCTCACGGTATAAAAGTAAGACTTGAAAATGGAGATATCGGAAGAGTTCAGGAGATACTTGAGTGATAACACTTTTTATAGACGGTGATGCATTGCCAAACTTATTGAAGCCTATCATTTTAAGAAGTATCAAGAGATTGAGCTTGGCGACAAAAGTAATATCCAATAAAAAAATCTCTATCGGCAAATCTTCTTATATTACATATCTGATAGTAGATAAGGGTATAGATGAAGCAGACAACCATATAGTAGAGCTTGTCAGAGAAAATGATATAGTTATCACTTCTGATATACCTCTTGCCGACAGAATTGTATCAAAAGGGGCGTATGCCATAGACCATAGGGGTATCTTGTATGATAAAGAAAATATAAAATCACACCTTGCTATAAGAAATCTCATGCAAAATATCAGAGATAGTGGTGAGATAACAAAAGGTCCTGCCCCTTTTAACAAAAAAGATGTACACAACTTTGCTACAACTTTCAATAACTTTTTAGCTAAAGCAATAAGATGAGTATATCTAGCAGTATATAGGGTTTTTAGAGATGACCTTGAGCAAAGCTTTGTGTATATGCTTAATTTAGAATATTACTCTTTTTTCTATCTTAAATTCTAACAAAGATTATTATACCATACCTTTATCAAACAAAAATCATAAGGAGATTATATGAAAAAAAGAATTATAGGTGTAATTGTGCTTTTGGCAGTTTCTCTTTCTCTTCAAGCAAATGACAATAAAGAGATAAAAATGGAAGCAAAAAAAGCTATCATGAAACTTGGCAAAACTCTTAAAGGGGAAGTTGTCAAGCACATGAAAACCCAAGGTGCACAAAGTACGGCATACTTTTGTTATAAAAGTGCAACCAAACTTACAGAAAAAGTCAATTCAACATATCCAAAAGGCATCAGTGTAAAAAGAATTTCTCTAAAAAATAGAAACAAAGACAATTATCCTGCTTCTAAAGATGAGATAGAAATGCTAAAAAAATTGGAACAGAAAGTAAAAAATAAAGAAAAACTTCCGAAGCTTATCGTAGAAAAAATTTCATCCAATCACTATAAAGTATATAAACCTATTTTAGTAGGTAAAAAATGTATCGTGTGTCATGGTGATGCAAAACATAGAAACAAAAAAGCATACAAAATAATAAAAGAAAAATATCCAAATGACAAAGCTATAGGCTATAAAGTTGGAGATTTTAGAGGAGCTTTTGTAGCAGATATTGTCAAATGATCAAACTTTATGCCAAGCACTAAAAGCTTGGCATAAAGTTTATTGGCACTAATTAGATACTAGTTTTACCGATTGCTACTGAAATAATACCTAAGAACCCACCAAAAATTCCACCCCAAAAAACAAGCCAGCCTAAATACTCCTGTATCATATTTTTTACAATATCTTTTACCATAACAGGTGTTAACTGCTCAAGCCTATCATCAACTATCTTTTCTATCTTATTCATCAAATCATCGCTAACAGAAGAGTGAACAAGACTATTTTGCAACATTTGACTGAAAGTATCTGATTTTGTTATAGAAAGAATAGAATTTTTTAACTTAGCTATAAAAACACCTTTGAGAGGTTCTAGTGCTTTTTCACCGCCAAACATTGAAAGCATTCCACCAAAACTTGACTCCATTACACTTTGTTTTAGAGCTTCATAGGCTGGTGTAAAATCTGTTTTTTCTACAATAGGCGACAAATCTATCTTGCTCTCTTCTTTTGCAAAAAAAGCATCTAATTGTTTCTTGGTAAAAAACTCATTCATTATAAGAGATTTGATGGATTTTTTAAAAGATTCAAATTTCAAAGTAATGATGCCTGAACCATATAAAAAAGGCACTTTCTCAAAAAGCATATATATAGCTAATTGATTTGTGACAGCTCCTGAAAATGCAAAAAGACCGGCATAATAAAAATACTCTTTAAAATTATTTGAAACATAAAAAGAAACTGCTACCAATGCAAGTGAGATAAAGTCTATAAAAAAAACTTTATCAAACTTCATCAAAAATCATCTTCTGTTATTATGTTTTGTTGCACTGTACATTCATTTATAAGTTCGATACATATACGAATCATTTCTCTAGCACTTCTATCATATTTTTTACTTACAACTGCACTACAAAAAATATGTTCCAATTGATATAAGTTATATTTTCTAATAAGTTTTTTTTCAAGATTTAAAAGTGCTTGATATGATTTTTTTATATCGGTAGCTAAAAAAATAAAAAAATAACTTTTCTCATTCAGTTTAAGGCATTTATCTGAATGTCTTTTTAAAGCTTCAAAACTAATTATATCTATGGCAACATTGTCATCAAATTTTACCAGTGCAACACTAAACGGAATCTTATACCTTTCGAAGCTATAATCATAATATTTAAATAATTCAGCATATTTTTCATAAAATTTTTTTACTACCATTATAGTTCCTTTTTTAATTAGTCTTTAATATAAAAGATTTGATTACTAAAAATAATATTACTGATTGAATAATCAATGCACTCATATACAAGTCATAAACTTGCAACTGTTTTTGTATTATACCAAAATATTCTAAAGTTTTATAAAATACATACGAAACAACCAAACCTACAAGATATCCTTTTTGTTTTGCTACATCGGCAAACGAAAGAAGTATGGTTTTTTTTAGTGCTATTGTCTCCATTCTGACAAGATAACTTCCAAACACAAAGGTTATCTGATA
>JALVWI010000128.1 GCA_027038335.1 Campylobacterales bacterium
TTTTTTAGAAGTTTCCTCTTGGGGTGCACTCTCTTGCTCTTGAGTAGTTTCATCACCCTCTTCTAGGATTATTATATCATCTTGCTCTTCAGCCATATCGCCTCTATAAATACTCTTTTAAGACTTCAGGTATCATTATAGTACCGTCTTTTTGTTGATAGTTTTCCATAATAGCTATCAAAGTTCTACCGACTGCTAAGGATGAGCCGTTCAATGTATGAACTAGTCTATTTTTCTTACCCTCTTTATACCTTATCTTTGCTCGTCTTGCTTGAAAATCCCTTGTATTAGAAACTGAACTTATCTCTCTATATTTTCCTTGACCCGGAAGCCAAACTTCAAGGTCTATCGTTTTTGCCGCACTAAAACCTAAGTCTCCGCCACAAAGCATAACAAGTCTATGAGGAAGTCCTAAAGAACTCAAGAGATCACTTGCACACTCTACCATCTTATCAAATACTTTATCGCTATCTTCAGGTTTTGTAATACTTACAAGTTCAACTTTATCAAATTGGTGCTGTCTTATCATTCCTCTTGTATCTCTACCGGCACTTCCCGCCTCTTTTCTAAAACAAGCCGTATAACCTGTCATAAGCATAGGAAGTTCATCCTCTTTTAGTATCTCATCTCTATAAAGGTTAGTTAAAGGTACCTCAGCCGTAGGTATCAGATATAGCTCTTCACCCTCTATCTTAAATAAATCATCTTCAAATTTTGGAAGTTGACCTGTTGCTCTCATTGACTCTTTATTGACTATATAAGGCACACAAATTTCACTAAAACCTCTTTTAGCATTAAAGTCAAGCATATAATTTATCAAAGCTCTCTCAAGTTTTGCAGCAGAGTTTTTAAGTACGGAAAACCTGCTCTTTGCAAGTTTTACCCCTCGTTGAAAATCAATCCAATCAAGCTTTTGAGCCAATTCCCAATGCTCTTTCGGTTCAAAATCAAACTCTTTTGGAGTTAAAACTTTTTTTATCTCTATATTATCATTTTCATCTTTTCCTTCAGGCACTTCATCGTCTGGAATATTTGGAATATTTAAAGCATATATCTCAAGCTCTTCTTCAAGCTCATTTACTACTTTTTGTTCAAAATTGATACTCTCTTTTATATCATCAAGCTCTTTTTTTAGTAAAGATATATCTTTCCCCTCTTTTTTATAGATAGGAAAAAGTTTACTCTTTTCATTCTTTTTTGCTTGTAAACTCTCTAGCTTTGTTCTTTGTTCTTTTAAAACAACAAAAAGTCTTTTAAGCTCCTTTAATATCTCCTCTTTAACACCTTTTTTTCTAAGTTTTTGGCTAACTTTATCAAAATCATTTTGCAAAAGCTTTAAATCTAACATTACAATATCCCTACTTTCTCTCTTATAATTTCCATCTTCTTTGATGCAATAGCTCTTGCCTTTTTTGCACCATCGTTTAGTATATCTTTTACTTCATCTTTATGAGCCAAATAATACTCTCTTTTTTCTCTTGCTTCGCTAAAATATTCCCATATCTTATCTTTTAAGGTAGCCTTGAAGTGACCGTATCCCTCTTTACCGCTTTTATATCTCTCTTGAAGTTCTAAAAGTTCATTCTCATTCATAAATAGATTACAAAGTTTATAAACATTACAATTTTCCCACTCTTTAGGCTCTTCTAGGGGGGTTGAATCTGTTACGATTTTTCCGGTTTGTTTTTTTAACTCTTTTAAAGTTGTAAATATATTTATCGTATTGCCGTAGCTTTTACTCATCTTAGCTCCGTCAATTCCCGGAACCGTTGCGACATTTTCATCTATCTTAAATTTAGGAAGTGTTAAAACTTCTCCATGAGTATTATTGAATTTTAGCGCTATATCTCTTGTGATTTCAACATGTTGGACTTGATCTTTTCCGACAGGTACTATTTGGCTATCATATAGCAAAATATCCGCAGCCATTAAAACAGGATAAGAAAAAAGTCCGTGGTTTGCCATAATGCCTTTTGCAACTTTATCTTTGTAGCTATGAGCTCTCTCAAGTAGTCCCATAGGAGTATATGAAGAGAGAACCCAATAAAGCTCTAAAACTTCTTTGACATCTGATTGTACCCAAAAAGTTGCTTTATTTGGATCAATGCCTAAAGATAAAAAGCTAATAGCCGCATCTATTGTATTTTCTCTTAATGCTTTTCCATCTTTTAGAGAAGTAAGTGCATGATAATTGGCGATAAATATAAAAAGATCACTTTTTCCTTGATACTCTAACATTTGCTTGATAGAGCCGAAATAATTTCCAAGATGTAAAACTCCCGAAGGCTGAATACCCGTCAAAACTCTCATAACAATCCTCTGATAAAAAATTATAATTATTATATCAAAAAGAGCCATAAAACTCTTTTAATGAAATTATAAAATTTTATCTATCGGTTTGCCTATGTAGTATCCTTGAAATAGATCTATTTTTAATTTTAACAAAGTTTCAAATATAGACTTAGAACAAACATACTCAGCAACAACTACGGCATCCAATATCTTTGAAGCAATTACTATAGTTTTTACCAAAGCTCGTTTGTCTTTATCTTTGTCAATATCTTTAATAATAGTAGCATCAATTTTTATAATATCAGGCTTGATTATAAGAAGGTTGGAAAAGGTAGAATACCCGCTTCCAAAATCATCTATAGCTATCTTTACACCATATTTTCTTACTTTTTTTATAAAATTATTAAATAATTCTACATCATCTATGCTTTCACTCTCCAATATCTCTATGGTAACTTTT
>JALVWI010000129.1 GCA_027038335.1 Campylobacterales bacterium
TTGGAAGAAAAAGCTAAAAAATTGATGAATGCTTTTAAAGAGGAAGCTGCTAAAAACAATATACCTCTTCAAACAAATGTTAGAGGCAGTATGTTTGGCTTCTTTTTCAATGAAAATCCTGTAAACAACTTTGATGATGCACTAAAAAGTGATACAAAAATGTTCGCTTCATTTCACTCTAAAATGATAGAAAATGGAGTTTACTTCGCTTGTAGCCAATTTGAAACAGGTTTTATTTCAACTGTTATGAGTGATGAGATAATAGATGAAGTTATTTTAAAAGCTAGGATAGTTTTTAAAGAGCTTAGGGCTGAGTGCCAAGAGCTTTAAAAGGATAATAGGTGAGTGAAGAAAAACCTAAATACGGTAAGATTATAGAGGGGGCTGAACAACTCTCTCTTGGTATATCTATGGTTGTAGCCGTACTTATCGGAGTAGGGCTTGGTATATTTTTAAAAAATACATTTGATATATGGTGGCTTTTATGGGTAGGGGTTTTTATAGGGGTTGCCGCAGCTATTTTAAATGTCTATAAAGCTTACAAAAAGCAAGTCAAAGAGTATGATGAATTTAAAGATGATGTAAGATATAAAAATCTCTACAAAAAAGATGATGATGAAGAGTATTGAAACTCAGATAATAATCTACATAGCCCTTGATCTATTTGTCTTTATTTTTGCTATTTTCGAGGGATATGTGTGGGTTGTAAATACTCAGATAGCTTTTTTAAGTGCTTTTAGTATCGTTTTGCTCTCTTTTTTATCATACTTAAAAAATATAAATAAACAGATAAAAACTTTAGGTGATATTGTAAATGAGAGAGATTTTATAGATGAGATGGATGACCCTTATGAGCTTTATGAAAATGAAAATGATAAAAAGGATAAAAAAAGTAAGGTTGAAATTTCTATGAAAAATTTATCCAAAAGTAAAAGTGCAGCCTTTTCTCTTTTTAGGTTGATAGGCTATGTTATACTTATAGCCGGATTTTTCCTACTTTTAAAAATGAAAAGTTTTCAGATAATTCCTTATCTTACAGGTATATCTATCATCCCTTTAGGAGGTTTTATCAATATCATCTATCAGCGGAAGTTCAATAGAAACTGACTTATTTTTTATACTGATAACAGCATTTGACTGTGGAGCGATCTCTTTTAGGTTGTAGTCATCCTCTTCATCTCTTTTGTCTCCGGAAATTTCTAAGACAAATATAGAAAACTTTTTACCTTTATATATGATATGTTCACCGGTCTTGAGATATAGCTTTGTTTTTATGGTTCTAGAATTTTTAAAAGAGTTGTAAATTTTTGATAAAAGCTTTAAAAATAGATCTACTTTTATATAAATATCCGGAAAAGTAGGGTCTAAAAATTTTTCATGAGAAGCATTTGATAAGGTAGAGAAAGAGCTTATACAAAGATCTATCAAAGAATAGATATTTACTTTGGTATTATCACAAGCATCTAATTCAAATGATTGATTTGGTTTTTTGTATAGTTTTATACCGATATGTTCATCATCACTATATCCAACCGTAATAGCATAAAAACTAAACTTTCCATAATCCACATCAATGATAGTAGTTTTAAAACCGTATCCGTAACTTGCATAAGTTGAAGCAAGTTCAAAAATATCTTTAGAGGATGCTACCCCTAATAAAAATTGTGCTTCTGCATTGAGATTGACAATTCTGCCGTTTTTATCAAATAGTATAAAAGGGTTATAATCATACTCCAACCAATCTTCACATATATCCACTATCTTCTTCTCCTTAAATAATCACTATTTTATCAATTATATACTAAAATAACCATTATGAAAATATATCATTTAAGCGACAATAGTGTGCTAGATAATTTTATACTTGCAAAAGAGTTGATGAAGATCGCCGGTATCTCTTCTAATGCTTTTAGATATTGGAGGGGATGTGTAGTAGGTAAATATGATAAAAGCAGGATCGTGTATCTTCATAAGCATTTTATTCATAAAAAGTATCGACACTTGATACCGAAATGCACTCCTTTAAACGGTTTGATACAGAGTGCACCGTTTTGCAAATATACCAACTTGCCCTCATCTCATTTGACAAAAAGCAATAACTCCTCACTTTATAATCTTTTTGAGATTGAGTTTATCGAAGGTGTAAAATTTATAAATTTAAAAGCTTTTTTAGATAAGTTTGAACTTGATTATTCATATACGATATATATAGAAAAGTGCAAATATTTTGCCCCGTTAGAAAAAAAGATAAGATTAAGTAAGTCCCTTTGTTTAGGATATTACTAAAGTTCTATCAAAATAGTTTTTATATATCTATTTTTCTCATCATAAAATTCTACTCTGAAAGCTGCTTTATCTTTGTAAATAGAGTATCTTTTGTTT
This sequence comes from Campylobacterales bacterium, assembly GCA_027038335.1. Lineage (GTDB taxonomy): Bacteria > Campylobacterota > Campylobacteria > Campylobacterales > JALSKU01 > JALSKU01. The sequence continues at coordinate 2,383 of JALVWI010000129.1, forward strand.
ATATCTTTTAATTTTATCCAAATATTTGCTTCATTTTTATGTTTTTTTGAGGTATATCCTATAACATTTACCCTTATATTTTTTGGAGCTACTATCATGAAATTTTGTTTTATAGTAGCTTTAAATTTATCCGTTATATCTATGATAGTGTGATCTGTTTTTATTTTTAAAGTAGGATGAAGATGGGAAAGTTGGAAATATTCACTTTTAAACTTAGTAATTTTTTTGTTTCCTATCATTACTTGATATATATTTTTATCTCTTATGGTAGCACCCAACGGATGAGTAAAATCAAATTTATTGGATTTTCTTTTTAGAGGTAAAAGACCTATATATTTTTTTACTCTATTTAAATTTATC
>JALVWI010000130.1 GCA_027038335.1 Campylobacterales bacterium
GAGAAGATATATGTGCGGAATAGTAGGCTACATAGGAGAACAAGAAAAAAAACAAATCATTTTAGAAGGTTTAAAAGAGTTAGAGTATCGAGGGTATGATAGTGCCGGTATAGCTGTACTAAAAGATAATGATATAACATACTTTAAAGCTGTCGGAAAACTTAAAAATCTTGAAGAAAAAACTAAGGAGTTCAGTAGTAAAGGATTTGGACTCGCCATTGGTCATACTAGATGGGCAACTCACGGTAAACCAAATGAGATAAATGCTCACCCACATTTTGGAGAATACTCTTTTGTCATTCATAACGGTATCATAGAAAATTACCAAGAGTTAAAAAAAGAGTTACAAGAAAAAGGTGTATCATTTCTATCTCAAACAGATAGCGAAGTGATAGTTCATCTATTTGAAATGTTTATAAAAGATGGATTTGATGCTTTTGAGGCATTTGAAAAAACTGTACAAAAACTTGAAGGTGCTTATGCCGTACTTCTTATCAGTAAAATTGATAAAGAAAAGATATTTTTTGCTAAAAACCTTGTGCCTTTGATAGTAGGCAAAAATAGTAAAAATGAAATCTTCTTCGGCTCTAGTGATGCACCTCTTATAGGTCATGCCGATGAAGTTGTATATCTTCAAGATAAAACTTACGGATATGCAAAAAAGGGGGAGATAAAGATATATAAAGATAGTATCTTACAAAAACCGGAATTTAAAAAACTATCCATTTCTAAACTATCTGCACAAAAAGAGGGGTTTAGATTTTTTATGGAAAAAGAGATATATGAGCAAAGTGTGGTAGCAAGTGAAACTTTGATGGGAAGAGTCCAAAAAGATAAAATTATCTTAGATGATATAAATGATAGCTTTTTTGATGATATAAAAGAGATAAAGATATGTGCCTGCGGTACTAGCTATCACGCTGCACTTGCCTCCTCATATCTTTTTGAAAGAGTTTCAAAGATAAGGTGTTCAGTTGAAATTGCTAGTGAATTTAGGTATAAAGAACCTTTGCTTCAAAATGATACGCTTTTTATAGTTATCTCTCAAAGCGGTGAGACAGCTGATACTCTTCAAGCTCTTAAAATGGCGAAGAGTGCGGGACTCAAAACTCTTGCGGTTTGCAATGTAGATAACTCTTCAATAGTTAGGATAAGTGACAAAACCCTGCTTACAAGAGCAGGCATAGAAAAAGGAGTAGCAAGTACAAAAGCTTTTACAACTCAACTTATAGTTTTATGGTTACTTTCACTAAAACTCGGAGAATTAAAAAGCAATATTTCTCATGAAATGATAAGCAATGAGATAGAAACACTTCTAAAAGTACCTGCTGTTTTAAAAGTTGATGATAAAACTCATGAAAAGATAAGGCGACTTTCTAAAAGATACCTTCACGGTCACGGTTTCTTTTTTATAGGAAGGGATATATTTTTTCCTTTGGCACTAGAGGGAGCTTTGAAACTAAAAGAGATAAGCTACCTACATGCTGAAGGTTATCCTGCCGGAGAGATGAAGCATGGTCCTATAGCTTTAGCCGATAGTGAACTTTTTACCGTGGCTCTTATGCCAAAAACTATGCTTTATGATAAAGTTAAAAGTAATGTTGAGGAGTTGAGTGCTAGAGATGCCACTATACTTGCTCTTAGTCCACTTGAATTTGATATAGCGGATGACTTTATAAAAACAAAAGAGTATGATCATCCTATGCTTGAATTTTTCGAAATGAGTGTTATAGTACAGCTTTTAGCTCTTGAAATTTCTGTAAGACTTGGAAATGATGTAGATATGCCGAGGAATTTGGCTAAGAGCGTAACGGTAGAATAGATTTTAGGATTTAGGGAGTAGCAGGTAGGATACAAATAGTAAACTTTGAAAAACAAGTAGATATAAAAATATTTTTTTATAAATGGATAGTAGTGATGTTGCTATGTATGTCAGCAAAAACCATAGGGGAGTTTTTACTGATATTGTTGTTGAGTGAAACTCTAGTAGTTTTAGCACAATGCCGTCAAATAAATCTCCCTCTTTTATGAGATGTAAAAATAGCTCTAGCGGATAGAAAAAGATAAAAAGCATTGATAATATAGGAGAAAGCAACTGCAAAAAGGCAAATGTCGGAAAAATATAGTGGACTATAGGTTGCATTAGAATAAAAACCCAAAAATTTATAAGTATAAAAATCATCCAAAATTTAAGCTTTCCAAAATAGTGTAAAAATAAAAATATATAAAATACGCCGACAACGGAAAACCAAAAAGAGATACTAAAAATAAAAGATGGATAAAATGCTAACAACAATAAAACAGTTAAAAAAAGTGTTTCAAAAGATAAAACTTTTATGTGCCTGATATAAAAAATATATCCTATTATCAACATCACAAAAGCTCTGCTCAAAGAGGGGATAAAATCTACTAAATAAATATATCCAAACAATAAAACCGTACTTACTGCCATAAGATCAAGTTTTGCATTTCTGTATGGAAAAAATTTATCTTGAAAAAACTTATAAAAAGGGGTTAAAACCAAATATATCAAAAACGAAAGTACCCCTAAATGAAATCCGCTGATAGCTACCAAATGCGAAATACCAAGAAGTTGTATCTTTTTTCTTATACCTCTATCTATCTTAGTTGCTAAAAAAAGAGTAGAAAATATCTCTTTCATTTTTATATTTTTATGCTGAGAAGTAATATAACTTGATATTTTTCTCTTT
>JALVWI010000131.1 GCA_027038335.1 Campylobacterales bacterium
TTTTTATTGCTCTTTTTTACAGCTTTTAGGATATGCAAAGATTTGGATGTAAAAAGCCCTTGAAATAAAATCTTTACATCAAAAAAGGTAGCAAGTTCTACCATTTTAGATACTTCACTTATTTGGGCTATTTTTGAGATACCCGGAAGCCCCAGTTTAAAAGAGACCTCCCCTTCATTCATAACTCCTCTATTTCTTATATCATCATCAAGAGCAAAACAAAAAAGAGGTACTTTCTTCATATTGGCATACTGCATAACTCTTACTAATGTATTACCGTTTATATCTGATCTAGTGTATATGATTTTTGCTCCATTTTTTAAAAAAGTTGCTATATTGTTAAGTCTATTTTCTTTATTTAGAGAATTTACTGAGAGTATGATATTTACATCATTATTTAATGAAACTTTAGAACTTAATAGCTCAAGATGAGTAGCATTTTCAACTTTTGGGGTAAAGTCATCTATCAAAACAAAGCTACCGATACCACCGGCTTTTGCACAACTATATAATCTTTCAAGATTTTTTTTACTCAAAGTATCATCCAAAAGCCTGACATTTGTATCTATGAGTTTTGGAAGAAGATATTTGCCTTTTGCATCTATAATCTTTTTGTCATTATCTTTCTCAATATTCTTAGCAATCTTGGTTATAATACCGTTTTCAACCCTAACATCAGCCTTAAAAACCCCACTCTCACTTAAAATATTTACATTTTTTATAAGCATAAAAATCCCTAAACATTTTCTTTAACTCGTTGAATATTATATCCTAACTATTACAAAATATTGGTTAAATGTTTGATAAAATCATTTGGATTGATATATCCTACAAGTTTTTTATCATTTAAAAGTTTATGATCCTTATCAAAAAATAGTATAACCGGGGGTCCAAACACGCCATATCTTTTCATCAAGGCTTTTTCTTCCTTAGTGTCGTCTGTCACATCCACTCTAACAAGAGTAAAATTATTTAGCAGACTTACTACTTTTGGATTTTTAAAAGTTTTTTCTTCAAGCTCTTTACAACTTGCACACCATTTAGCTGAAAAATCAACCATAATAGGTTTTGTTGAAGTATTGATGATACTATCAAGCTCTTTTTGGTTTTTAACCACCGTAAAACTATTTTTTATATCTTGACCTACTCTAGCATAAGAGGTAGATTTGAGTTTTTCTAAGGGATTTAGAGGATTTGTGCTACCTAAAAATGCCCCTACAAAAAGCATAATACCATATATCAAAAGCAAGACACCTAAAACTTTTGACATTTTAGCTATACCGCTTATACCCTCTTTAAAAGGCTCCAATGCTCCAAGATATACAGCTGAGCCTATCAGTAAAAATGCCCATAAAAGCATAGTAAGCATATCGGGAATAACCCTAGACAAAAGATATATAGCAACCCCCAGCATTACTACACCGAATACTTTTGAGACATTTTGCATCCAACCGCCCGGTTTCGGCATAAATTTACCTGCACCTATACCTACTAAAAATAGAGGAACTCCCATACCTATACTCATGATAAAAAGTGCCGCGCCTCCTAAAAGTGCATTGCCTGTCTGACCTATATATATCAAAGCACCGGCTAAGGGTGGAGCAACACAAGGACCTACTATCAATGCAGATAAAAAGCCCATAATTGCAACGCTGACAAATCCTCTTCCTTTTGCTTTATCGCTAGTTTGATTTATCTTACTTTGTAAAGATGAGGGGAGTTGTAACTCGTAGTATCCAAACATAGAAAAAGCTAGTGCTACAAAGATAGCTGCAAAGAGACCTATCGCCCATGGATTTTGCAAAAGAACTTGTATATTTGCTCCAAAAAGTCCTGCCAAAACTCCCGCTATAGTATAAGCTATGGACATTGACAACACATACACCAAAGAGAGAATAAAGCCTTTTTTTGCATTCATTTCCTCTTTTGACTGTGAAACTATGATGGAGGAAAGTATCGGTATCATAGGAAATATACAAGGTGTCAAAGAGAGTAAAAGCCCAAAACCGAAAAATGTTACAAGTATCATTATAAAACTACTGTTGGCTAAAGTATCGGCAATAGAGCTCTCTTTTGATTTGGTTTGAACTTTCTTTATTGTCTCTTTTGAGCTATTTTTAACCCTTGTTTTTTGTATATCATTCTTTTTTTTAAGAGATTTACTTGAGAAATTCCATTTTGTTATTTTTTGAGTTTTAGTCGGAGTTGCAGTTATAGTAGAAACCTGTACTATTTTATTTGTATTTTTAAGACTAAAATCAAACTCTTTTTTCATAGGTGAATAGCAAAGTCCAAGTTGAGAACAACCCTGAAAAGCTACTTTAAGTTTTATCTTATTGACTTTATTGCCTAATTTTTTCTTTATCAATGAGAGTGGAATATTTTGTTTTATATCATTAAAATAGACTATAAATTTATGATATTTTACAGGCTTTGGAAGCTTTAAGTCATCATCAAGTGATACTATTTTTGGTGAAACAATAGTAAAATGCAGTTTATCTTTATAAGCATATATCTTATCACCAAGTTTTATATCAATGACAATCTTTCCATCTTTTAAAACCGCATTTGCTCTAAAAGCTTGATCAGGCATCAAAACCTCACCTTCCATCACGCCGAATAAAGTTGTCAAAGATAAACTTATCACAACCAATAAGAGCATAAAATTCTTCATATATGCAGCCTTTGATAAAAATTTAAGTG
>JALVWI010000132.1 GCA_027038335.1 Campylobacterales bacterium
GCTCTAAAATTTTTCGAAAAATTTTACAAAGGAAGTGTGATGGCAGAGGTGAACGATAAAGTTCTATCAAACCAAGAGGTTAACGAAAGTGAAGAGCATGTAGAAGATTTTGCTACAATGTTGGAGGAGTCTTTTAAAAAAGAGACAAGTGGAGAAAATGTAGTAGACGGCGTTATTGTTGAAATAAATGACAATATAGTGTTAGTTGATGTCGGTAAAAAAAGTGAAGGTGTTTTAAATATATCTGAAATTACCGATAAAGAGGGTAATATCAAGTATAAAGTAGGTGATAATATCAAGGTTGTAATAACCGGATACAGAAATGAAAGACCAAGTGTTTCCCACAAAAAAGCTCTTAGAAAAGAAAAAGTTAAAGAATTTATAAAAAATTATTCTGAAGATAGTGATGAAAACATTGAAGGAAGAGTTGTCGGTAAAAACAGAGGTGGTTTTATCATTGAAAATGAAGATGGGTGTGAATTTTTTCTACCAAGATCTCAAGCAGCCTATAGAGATGTAAATGCACTAGTAGGAAAAAACATAAAAGCAAAAGTATTAAAAGTTGACAAAGAAAATGAATCAATAATAATATCAAGGAAAAAATTTCTTGACGATGACAGAAAAAAGAAAAAAGAGCTTATAGATAAACTACTTGAAAGTGGAGAAGTAGTAGAAGGTACTATAAAAAAGATAACAACTTATGGAATGTTTGTTGATATAGGAGGAGTTGACGGACTTGTACATTATAGTGAGATAAGCTATAAAGGTCCGGTTAATCCCGCAAGTCTTTATGAAGAGGGCGAAAAAGTAGCAGTTAAAGCTATAAAATACGATAAAGAAAAAAGACATTTATCTTTATCGGTAAAAGCAGTTCAAAGTGATCCATGGGAAGATATAAAAGATCAGCTTGGAGTTGGAGATGTCATAAAAGTAACCGTTAGCAATATTGAACCTTATGGTGTATTTGTTGACATTGGCAATGATATAGAGGGATTTTTGCATATAAGTGAAATTTCTTGGGATAAAAATATAAAAAATCCAAAAGAGTATGTATCTTTAGATGAAGAACTTGATGTAGAAGTTATTGAGATAGATCCTGAAAGTAGAAGGCTAAGAGTAAGTTTAAAAAATTTGAAGCCAAAACCTTTTGAAGAATTTATACAAAAGCATAAAACAGGTGATGTTGTTAAAGGAGTAATAACTACATTAACCAATTTCGGTGCTTTTATAAAAATAGATGGTGTTGAAGGACTTTTACACAATGAAGATACTTCATGGAATAGAAGTGATAAATGTAAAGAATTATACGAAGTAGGTCAAGAACTTGAAGTGAAAATCACAAGGATAGATGTAGAAAATGAAAAAATATCACTTAGTGTAAAAGAGTTGCTTGAAAATCCTGTACAAGTATATGCAAAAACTCATAAAGTCGGTGATATAGTTGAGGGAACTATAAGAGATATTAAAGATTTCGGTGTTTTTGTAAAACTAGATGAAAATGTTGATGCTCTTATTAGAAAAGAGGATCTAGGTGATAAAAAAATAGAAGATCTCAAAGCGGGTGATCCAATAGAATCAGTGATAGATTATATTGATGGCTCAAGAAATAGGATAAGGCTTTCAGCTAGGAAGCTTTCAAGAATGAAAGAAAAAGCTATGCTGAATGAAATCAATAAAGAAGATAAAATGACACTTGGGGATATAATAAAAGATCAATTAAAATAATAAAAGAGCTCTCATACTCTAAATAAATTATGAGAGCTTCTCTTACCGAAGGCAAAGCAAAACTAGAGATGAATTTTTGAGGAGCTTTGCTTCCTGAAAAGGAGAATATTAGGTGAAAAAAAAGGTACTATTTTCTATCTTTACCGTTTTGCTTTTTTGTGTAGGAGGGTTGCTATTTTTTTTATTGAATAGTTCAAATATAAAAAATAGATCTTTTTATAGAAATAGTCAAATATCAAAAGATAAAAATAGTAGCTATGATTTTGTTAAAAGCAGCTGGATTAAAAAACTTTCTACATATAAAAAAGACAGTTATCTATTTCCTGTAACTGAATTGTTTTTAACCATGAAGTTTGCAAAACATAAAAAAAGAGTAATTACTCAAAAAAAAGAGAAATATTATGCAATGATTATTCCTGATCTAAATAATTACTCTTTATTTTGTATTTTGAGAATATTCAATAAAAATAATATTCCTTATGTGATTGAAAATGATTATGAAAATTCAAAAATATTTGTTAAATTAGATAAAAAAAGTCGTTTGGAAAAGTTATCAAATGAGCTTAAAAAATATGATATTTTTCCTACAATTAAAAAATAAATAAATGCTACAAGGGTTATAAAATGAAAATAAAAAAAGTTTTAGTATGTGATACTATACATTCAAAAGGTATAGAATTATTGAAAAACGAAGAGGATATAGAGGTTTTTGACGCTTCTTCATATCCAAAAGATGAACTACTTGATATACTTGAGGACTATGATATAGCTATCACGAGAAGTTCAACTCCGGTCAATCAAGCTTTTTTAGAGCGTGCTAAAAATTTAAAAGCAATCGTTAGAGCCGGAGTAGGAGTTGATAATGTAGATATTGAGGGTTGTAGTAAAAAAGGTATTATCGTTATGAATGTACCGACAGCCAATACGATAGCGGCAGTTGAGATGACTATGGCTCATTTATTGGCTTGTGCTAGATCTTTTCCAAATGCCAATAATGATTTAAAACTAGATAGAGTTTGGAAAAGAGAGAAATGGTATGGGATCGAACTTTATGAGAAAAAGTTAGGTATCATAGGATTTGGAAATATAGGTAGTAGAGTTGGAGTAAGAGCCAAAGCTTTCGGTATGGATGTTGTAGCTTATGATCCTTATATAGATCCAAAAAAAGCTATAGATTTGGATATAAAATATACTGAAAATTTTGATGACATACTAGCATGTGATTTTATCACGATTCATACTCCAAAAAATAAAGAGACTATTGATATGATCTCTTATGATGAAATTAAAAAGATGAAAGATGGAGTTAGACTTGTTAATTGTGCAAGAGGTGGACTTTACAATGAAGATGCACTTTATGACAATATAAAAAGCGGTAAGATTGCTTATGCCGGCATTGATGTTTTTGTAAAAGAACCGGCGATCAATAATAAACTTTTAGATTTAGAGAATATTTCTGTTACACCGCATCTTGGAGCAAACACTTATGAATCTCAAGAAAAAATAGCCACTCAAGCGGCAGGACAAGCTATCAGTGCAGCAAGAGGTAGTTCTTATCCAAATGCATTAAATCTTCCTATTGATGAGAGCAAAATGCCAACATTTGTTAAGCCATATTTGGAGCTTGTTCAAAAAATGGGCTCACTTACCGCACAAGTTAGTAAAGCTCCTATTAGAACATTAAAAATTGTAGCTGAAGGTGAAATATCCAAATATCTTGACTCACTTATGACTTTTGCACTTGTAGGTAGCCTTGGAGAGTCTATGGGCGAGCAGATAAATTATGTCAATGCTGAATTTGTAGCAAAAGAGAAAGGTATAAAAACAGTTACTGAAACTTTTAAAGGCGATAGTGTATTTAAAAATAGAATTGATATATATCTTAGCACAAATAAAGGCACAGTTGACATAAGTGGAACCGCTTTTGGTGATGATATTCAAAGGATTGTAAAATTTGACGGATTTAGCTTAGATGTTGAACCAAAAGGGAAAATGATCATATTTAAAAATACAGATGTTCCCGGTGTTATAGGTGAGATAGGTACAATTTTAGCTAAAAACGGTATCAATATAGCTGATTTTAGACTTGGAAGAAATAACAAATCCCAAGCACTTGCAGTAATATTGGTAGATAATAGCGTTACAAAAGATGTGATAAATGAGCTCTCTAAATTAGAGGCTTGTATCGATGTATCTTATGTGATATTATGATAAATAATATAAGAATAACTTATATTATTAATTTATTAGATATTAAGTTGTAACTTTATATAATTCATCCTTTTTAAGGAGGGTCAATGAGAATTTTTTTAACTCTATTGGTTTTTATTTCATCTGTTTTTGCGGTTCAGTCAAATTTGACTTTAAATGAGGCTATTTCACTTTTAAAAAGAAATAGCTCAAGCATCAAAATAGCAAAATTCAATGAAAAGATAGCCAAATTTAAAACCGAGATAGCAAAAAGTTATAACTATGGCAATTTAGACTATACTTTAAACGCACTTAGAAGTAATGATGCGGGAAATGTCTTCGGCTTTAAACTTCAAAGTAGAGAAGCTACTTTTAGAGATTTTGGATTTAGTGATTTTTTAGGCGGCGTGGGACAAGCTCTTGGTATGGCGGGAGGTAATTTTGGAAATTTTACAAATATTATGTCAAATCCCACAATGCAAAACCGACTTTTGGATACAGCACCCGATGATTTAAATTATCCGGGATACAGAAATCACTTTCAAAATAAACTTACATATAAAGTACCGCTATTTACAGGATATAAACTAACCCAATATAAAATTATCATGAAAGATATGGAAAAACTCTCAAAACTTGATACTAAAAAGATAATCAATGAAGAGATATATCAAACAAAAAAGACTTTTTACAACATTTCTCTTGTTGAAAATTATATCAAACATTTAAAAAAGCTAAAACAAAATATAGATAAACTTGAAGATATTATAAGAGCTTTTAAGAGCGAAGGATATGCTAAAGATACGGATATATTGGAAGTTCAGGCAAAAAAAGCAAGTGTACTTAGCTATCTAAATCAAGCAAGATTAAATAGAGACTTAGCTTATCAATATCTTGAATTTTTGATAGGTGAAAAAGTAAACTCCATTTCTCATGTAAATGAACTTGCACCTCTTCCAAAAGAGAGTATAGATGAAATGGTCAATAAAACAATAGATCTTAAGATGGCAAAGTTAGGCTATCAAATTACAAAAGAAAATATAAAACTTCAAAAAAGTGCATATTATCCTATGATAGGTGCTTTTGGAGAATACTCTACAGCTGATGATAAACCTTTTAATGATTTTTTTAAACATGATAGTGTTACTTTTGGAGCTCAGCTTAAATGGAATCTTTTTGATGGGGGTAAAAAATCAGCCAAACTTCAAGAAGCAAAAGTAAAAAATATGCAAATGGCTGAAAAATTAGCACTTGCAAAAAAAGGTTTAGCTTTAAAAATAAGACAAATTATTACTGAAGTTAAGAGTAAAGATTATGATATAAAAGCAAAACAAAAAGAGTTTGATTTTACAAAAAAAGTTTTTGAACAGTATGAAGGAAAGTATAAAGAGGGACTTGAAAAGATAAGTGATGTACTTATAAAACACTCTCAAGAGATAAAGGCACTTTTGGAACTTTTAAAGGTAAAAACTGTAAGAAATCAAAAAGTTTTTGAATTAGAAAAATTATTGGAGGGAAGATAGTATGAAAAAGATTTTATTATCTTTGTTTGTATTTGCAATTTTATTAAATGCAACTGACATCAAACTTTCAGGTACTGTTGTAAGTGATGATACCAAAATGATAGCTAGTAGATTTATGGGATTTGTTAAAAATGTATATGTTGATGAGGGTGATTATGTAAAAAAAGGAAAACTACTTTATGTTATTGATTCAAAAGAGATTGATCTTGCAAAGTCTCAAGTAGAGCTTGCCATATCCCAAGCACAGCTTGCAGTTCAAATGAATGAAAATATGTATAACAATGCTCATTTAAATGCTATGAGATATAAAAGACTCTTTAAAAAAGGTTTTGTATCTAAGTATGATATGGAAAATATGCAACTTATGGAGAAAAATACAAAAGATATGGTTAAAATTGCGAAAAAGCAGTTGGCTCAAGCAAAAGCAAAGTTAAAAGAGGTTTTACACCAGTATGAGTATCTAAAGCTAAAAGCACCAAATGATGGAGTAATCATACGAAAAAATATAAAAGTTGGACAAATAGCCATACCCGGTATGCCTGCACTCATACTTACTTCACTTAATGATTTGAAGATAGTTATCCAAATTGGTGAGAGTAATTTAAAAAATATACAAATAGGTCAAAAAGTTGATGTAAGTATCCCTTCGATAGGATTTAAAACAGAAGGAAAAATAGCTTCTATCATTCCGGCAGCCAATCCTATGACGCATAAATTTAAGGTAAAAATCTCTTTCAAAAAAGGTAAAACCAATAAAATAATACCGGGAATGTATGCTGAAGTGAAGATAAAGTAGGGGTTATTGTATGAAAAAAGAGAATGATATAAAATATAAACCGAAAGATTACGCCGGAAAGTTAGCTCTTTCATTTTTGCACAATCCTCTAACAGCAATGTTAGCAGTTTTTATACTTGCTATCGGTTACCTTTCACTTGAAATAATGCCAAGAGAGGAAGACCCTCAGATAGCTATAAGCGGTGGTGCTATCATAGTTCCGATGCCCGGAGCCACTCCTAAAGAGATAGAAAATGTCATTATAAAGCCGTTAGAGCAAAGGATAAGAGAAATTTCAGGAGTTGAACATATATACGGTATGGCAATGCACAATGTAGGTATCGTAAATGTGCAGTATTATATAGGTCAAAATAGACAAATATCAAACCTTAAACTTTATGATAAAGTTATGCAGCACATGGATGAATTGCCGAAAAATGCTATGCAACCTATCGTAAAACCTTTTGATATAGATATAGATATACCTATTTTAAGTTTTGCATTTTATAAGAAAAACAAAGAACTAAGTGATGCAAAACTGTTTAAAATCGTCAAAGATATACAATATCAATTAAACGGCATAAAAAATGTTTCAAAAACTGAGTTAAAGGGTGCACATAAAAGGCAATTTAATATATTGGTAGATTTAAATAAGTTAAAAGGGTATCATCTCTCCTTAGGGCAAGTTATGAAAGCCGTAAGCTCTATCGCTAAAGAGGTGCCTGAAGTCAAAAACAGAACAAAAGATAACAAGATAGTAATTTTTGGTGTACCAAATGCCATACAAAGTGTAGAAGATGTCAAAAATATAATGGTTGCAAACTATATGAATTCTCCTATATATGTTAAAGATATAGCAAAGGTTAAAGACGGCATTGATATACAAAATTTTAAACAGGCTGACATTTGGACAAAAGATTTGAAAAATGATACTCCTCAATATACACTGACTGTAGCAAAATTAAAAGGGACAAATGCTGTTTTTGTAGCAAATGATGTTTTGACTAAGATGAAAGAGTTAAAACCTATTTTGCAAAAAGAGGGCATAGGATACATATTGACTAGAAACTATGGAAAAAGAGCAAATGATGCTGTCAATGAATTGGTAGATCACCTTTTGATAACTATAGCTATCATTGCTGTAATGTTAGTCTTTTTCCTCGGTTGGAGAGAGTCACTTATCGTAACATTTACAGTTCCGGCTATTTTAGCTATAACACTCTTTATAGCTTATATCACCGGTCAAACTATCAACAGGATAACACTTTTTGCATTTTTACTATCTTTAGGACTTTTGGTAGATGCGGCTATCATAGTTATCGAAAATATACATAGACATTTACATGATCACTCTTCAGTTGATAAAAGTATGGATGAGATAGTTGTAGAAGCAACAGATGAGATAGGATCTCCTACCAATATAGCAACATTAGCTATCATACTTACGATGGTTCCTATGGCATTTGTCGGAGGAATGATGGGTCAATTTATGAAACCTATCCCTCAAAATGTACCGGTTGCCCTGATAGCATCACTAATTATAGCGTATATTTTTACTCCTTATCTTTCAAGAAAATTGCTCAAAAAGCCTCATTTGCATCATCATCACCATCATTTTCAAGAGCATGATGAAAAAAGTGAAGAAGCAAGAGGAGGTAAATAATGAAATTATATGAAAAATTTGTATATGCTATCATAAATAGTAGGTTTTTAAAATTTTTAGTTATTATCATTACTCTTATCGCTCTTGCAGGTTCAGTTATGATGCTTCCTACTAAGATGGTTTTAGCAAAAATGCTTCCCGGAAAAAGTGCCAACACTTATAGTGTTTACATAGATTTGCCAACCGGTAGTTCTATAGAGCAGACTAAAAAGGTAGGTAAATGTGTGCTAGATATCTTAAAAAAAGAGAAAGAAGTAACTGATATAGAGAGTTATTACGGTATGGGTGCACCTCTTGATTATGCGGGACTTGTAAAAGGAAGCGGTTTAAAAAATAGTGAAAATGTAGCTGAGTTTGTTGTCAATCTTACAGATAAAAAAGAGAGAGATGAGAGAAGTTATGATATGGTTCATAGGCTAAGACCTGTTATCAAACAAAATTGTGAAAAGATAAAACAAGGTACTGTTATAAAGATGATAGAGCAACCTGCAGGTCCTCCTACTCTAGCTTCTATTGTAACTGAGCTTTACGGACAAAATTTAAAGTCAGTTAGAAAATTATCTAAAAGAGTGGCTAATATTTTAAAAAATACAAAAGGATTGGTTGATATTGATATTATGGATGATGATATTTACACAAAGTATAATGTCAAACCAAATATTGATAAGATACAAAAAAGTGGACTTTCAGTTGAGCAAGTTCAAAAGATACTCTATCTTGCATTTGAAGGTATGGCAGTAGGAGCTAAAAATAGTGAAAAGTATCCTTCTCAAATAGAGCTATTTTTAAGACTGAGTGATAAAACTAGAAGATTTGATGCGGCATCTTTACACGATGTAAAAACCAAACTCTCTTCATTTGAGCTTATGAACCAAAAAGGTATGATGGTACCCCTTGGTGAAGTTGTTGATATCGTTAAAACTACAAATGAACCGTCTATAATGCATAAGGATTTAAAAAGATATATAAATGTTACAGCTGAAACTGATGAAGTTTCACAAGTTTATCCACTTTTAGATGCAAGAGATAAAATGATAAAAGAGTTGTCAAAATATTACACTATCAAAAAAGATAGTGTCAAGAACTTTACTCATATGTTTGATCTTCATTTAACAGATAAAAAAACAGGTGAAAGACTTGATATAGTATGGGATGGAGAGATGAAGGTTACACTTGATACCTTTAGAGATTTAGGTCTGGCTTTTATAGCAGCACTTGTTCTTATATATGTTTTGATGGTTATATATTACAAAAGTTATTCTATAAGCTCCATTATAATGGCAGGGAGTTTTCTGTCTATTATCGGTGTTATTGTTGGGCACTGGGTGGCTGATCTTGTTACAAAAGATACATTCTTTTTAACTGCAACGAGTTTGATAGGATTTATTGCACTTATGGGTATAAGTTCAAGAAATTCACTTTTACTTGTTGATTTTGCAAAAGCTTTGATAAATGAAAAAGGGATAGAGAAAAAAAGAGCTATTGCAATAGCTACGGCAACAAGAGCCAAGCCTATTATGCTAACGGCTATTGCTATTATATTGGGTTCAGCCCTACTTGCAAGTGATCCGATATTTGGCGGACTTGGAGTAGCACTTATAGGCGGAACGGTTGCGGCGGTAGCAGTTTCACTTATATTTATCCCTGTTTTGATGGATAATACAAAAGCGATTTAAAAAAGGATCTAGGATATAGGTTTTAGGTTTTAGAAAATAAGATAAACCAATAATGAATTTAGGAGAAAAAAATGGCAACATATTCGATGGGAGATTTGAAAAAAGGTTTAAAGATTGAGTTAAACGGAATTCCATATAAGATAGTAGAGTATCAACATGTAAAGCCCGGAAAAGGTGCGGCATTTGTTAGAGTGAAGATAAAATCATATCTAAATGGAAAAGTGATAGATAAAACTTTTCATGCAGGTGATAAGTGTGAGTCTCCTGACTTAGAAGATAAGGTTATGCAATATCTTTATAATGACGGTGAAATGCTACACTTTATGGATACAGTCAGTTATGAACAAATAGCTCTTAGTGAAGAGCAAGTTGGAGATGCTAAGCAATGGCTAATTGACGGAATGAATGTGGATATACTTTTTCATAACGGGAATGCTATAGGAGTTGAAGCTCCTAATGTGGTCGAATTGAAAATAGTAGATACTCCACCAAACTTTAAAGGTGATTCTCAAGGTGGAAAAAAACCTGCTACGCTAGAGAGTGGAGCAGTTGTACAAGTACCTTTTCATGTGCTTGAGGGTGATGTGATAAGAGTTGATACTACAAAAGGTGAGTATCTCGAAAAGGTTAAATAACTCATTACAGGAGGCTAAAATGGCAAAAGTTTTAGTACCATTGGCAAACGGTTTTGAAGAGATAGAAGCTATGAGTATCATAGATGTGCTTAGTAGAGCAGGTATAGAAGTGGTCGTAGCCGGACTTGAAAAAAGAGAGGTTGAAGGTAGCAATACAGGACTTAAAGTGATAGCCCATACTGTTTTAGATGAAGTTGATGTAGAGAGTCTTGATATGGTTGTACTCCCCGGCGGACTTCCGGGATCTGAATATTTAGCAAAAAGTGAAAAAGTAAAATCCATCATAAAGACTTTAAGCGGTAAAAATAAACCCGTAGGTGCTATTTGTGCCGCTCCTTGGGCTTTAAAAGAAGCCGGAATACTTGAGGGTAAAAAACATACAAATTATCCCGGATTTGAAAGCCATACCGGAAAAGATGGCTATATAGCAGATCAAAAAGTAGTTATAGATGATAATGTAGTAACTTCAAGAGGACCGGGTACTGCTATATGCTTTGCTTTGGAAATAGTAAAAATGCTTCAAGGCGAAGAGACTTACAACCAGCTAAAAGAAGGGTTGCTTGCTGATTTTTGTTAAAAAGGGGTTTTACATCCCCTTTTTTTGGTAACTCTTGATCGGTTTTTAGTGATCAGCTTTCTCTATCCTAAAAACTAAATCCTAAAAAACTAAATCCTAGGGAGAAATTTTTGAGCGATATTAAATTTACCCATCTTCATCTTCATACTGAGTATTCACTACTTGACGGTGCAAACAAGATAAAGCTACTTGCAAAAACTTTAAAAGAGCAGGGTGTCGGTAGTGTTGCTATAACTGATCATGGCAATATGTTTGGTGCTATTGATTTTTATAAAACTATGAAGGCTGAAGGTATAAAGCCTATCATCGGGATAGAAGCATACTTACACAACCAAGATGACCTTGGAGATAAAACTACAAAACAGAGATTTCATCTTTGTTTGTATGCAAAAAATATGACAGGGTATAAAAACCTGATGTATCTTAGCTCTCAAAGTTATATACATGGATTTTACTACTATCCTAGGATAAATAAAAAATTACTTAAAGAGCATAGTGAGGGCATTATTTGCTCTTCTGCTTGTTTGCAAGGCGAAGTTAACTGGCACTTAAATACAAATAGTGAAAGAAATAGAAAATTTGGTGCAAAGGGGTATGAGAGGGCAAAAGAGATAGCACTAGAATATAAAGAGATATTTGGTGATGATTTTTATCTTGAACTTATGAGGCACGGTATAAATGATCAACTTTTTATAGATGAACA